>JBFGRH010000001.1:0-30893 GCA_041563795.1 Nitrospiraceae bacterium
CATTTGACCGTGCCGCAGCACATCATGCGCGCTGCCCGGGAGGTGGGGCGTCCGATTTTCTTCTCAACCACGATTATCGTCGTGGCGTTCATCCCGCTCTTCACGATGACCGGCGTGCCGGGGAAGATCTTTGCTCCGATGTCCATCACCTACGGGCTGGCCCTCATCGGCGCGCTGCTGATGGCCTTTACCCTGGCGCCGGCCCTGTGCTCGCTGCTCCTCGATGACAAGGTGCGTGAGCAGGACACCTGGGTGGTCCGCCATTTACGGAGGCTTTACCTGGCATCGCTCAAGTGGGCGCTGAAACGCGATTTTCTCGTGGTCGGGGGGGCCATCGCGCTGTTTGTCGTGAGTCTGGCGGCCGTTCCGTTTCTGGGAGGCGAATTCATGCCGGCGTTGGAGGAGGGCAACCTCTGGGTCCGGGCGACCATGCCGGTGGACATTTCGTTCGAGCAGGCGGATCGGCTAGCGACCGAGGTCCGGGGAATTTTTCGGCAGTACCCCGAAACGGTCAACGTCGTCTCTCAATTGGGCCGGCCCGATGACGGCACCGACCCGACCAGTTTTTTCAACGCGGAGTTCCTGGTGAATCTCAAGCCGAAGAAGGAATGGCGGCCGGAGGTGACGTCGAAGGAACGGTTGATCGAAGAGATCGAGCGGCGTCTCTCCACCATCCCGGGTGTGACGTTCAATTTTTCTCAGGTGATTCAGGATAACGTGCAGGAAGCCATGTCGGGGGTCAAGGGCGAGAATTCGATCAAGCTGTTCGGGACCGATTTAAAGCAGCTGGAGCAAACTGCAATTGAGATCCAGGCGGTGATGAAACAGGTGCCGGGTGTGAAGGACTTGGGTTTGTTTCGACTCCTTGGCCAGCCCAATCTTCTCATTGAGGTCGATCGGGGCGCCTGTGCGCGCTATGGACTGTTGGTCGGGGACGTGAACGCGGTCGTGCAGGCGGCGATTGGCGGGCAGGCCGTCACGCAGGTCTTCGAGGGGGAGCGGCGGTTCGACCTGGTGGTCCGGTTCCTGCCGGAGTACCGGCGTGACCAGGTCACGATCGGTAACATCCAGGTCAACACGCCGTCCGGCGCCAGGATCCCGCTCAAGCAGTTGGCGAACATCACGACACAGACCGGTGCCTTCATTATTTACCGCGAAAATAACGAACGCTACATTCCGATCAAATTCAGCGTGCGGGGCCGGGATCTGGAAAGCACGGTCCGTGACGCGCAGGCGAGACTGGCCAAACAGGTGCGGATTCCGGAGCGGTATCGCATCGAGTGGGCCGGTCAGTATGAACAGTTGCGGGAAGAGCAGCAGCGACTGGCCATCGTCGTGCCCATCACCCTTGTGATCATTTTGTTTCTCCTGTACATGGTATTCGGGTCGTTCCGCGACGCGTTGCTCGTGCTGTCGACCGTCCCCTTCGCCCTGATCGGCGGCGTGCTGTCCCTCGTGGCGACCGGCACGCATTTCAGCATTTCGGCCGCAGTTGGTTTCATTTCCACCTTGGGGGTGGCGATTCTGGGCGGCGTCTTGCTGATTTCGCGCATCAGCGATCTGATGCAATCCGGGATGACGCTGAGGGACGCGATTCTCAAGGGGGCCGACATCCAGATGAGGCCGATCCTGATGGCCACCCTGGCCGCGGCGATCGGCTTGCTGCCGGCCGCGGTTGCGACGGGCATCGGCTCCCAGGCCCAACAGCCGCTGGCTCGGGTCGTCGTCGGGGGCATGCTCACGTCCGCGGTGCTCATCCTGCTGGTGTTGCCGGTCTTGTATCAAATGGTCCATCGTGTTACAGAACGGGGGCGGGAGCGAAATGCGGAGGGGGAATAGAATGGGAGCACGCGGTTTAATTCCGACCGTTGTCGCGGCGTTGGTCGTGGTTGGCCTGAACGTGGCGATCGGATCAGAGCCGTCGTCTGCGCACGATCCTGCGGGCGCCGTCTGGCTGGCCCAGACGCCTGACAGGGGCGAGGTTCCTTACGAGTTTGGCCGACCGCCCTCTATACAGGACGTGCCGGACACCTCCATCCCGCCTTCCAACAAACCGTTGGGGCCGGAAGAACTCAAGCGGACCGAGGCGCTGCTCCCGCTGCTGGAGGGCAAGCAGGAATTCTGGGCGATTGGAGAATTCGTCCATCTGGGCCGGCCGGCCGTGCCGGTGCTGACCAAGGCGCTCTCCATGCCGAGTCCGAGAATCCGGTACAATGCGATCGAGACGCTGCAGATGATCAAGGATCCGAGCGCCGTGCCGGCGCTGATTCAGGTGGCGCAGAAGCCGGCCGAGATGCCCCGCATCCGCGAACATGCCCTGCGGGTGGCCGTCCGGCTGGACGCGGAAGCCACGACGCCCGCGATTGAGACCATGGCCAAGGATCAGGAATCCGCCGTCCGGAAGGTGGCGGCGTTCGAATCCCGGTACGTGCGCCAGAAGGCCATCGTGCCGGTACTGATCGGCATGATCGGGGATGCGGAGCGGTATGTGGCGGTGACGGCCGTCCAATCGCTCTGGATTCTGACCCGCCACGAGACCGAACTGCACGACTGGGACATATCAACCCGGGAGGACCGGGAGGCCTGGGCCAAGGAATGGGTGGAATGGTGGCGCACGGCCCGCGACACCTTCGAATTCCCCGATCCCAAGAAACCCCGCGACCCGCTCCAATAGGGATCGGAACCGTGATTCGCGCCCCCCGGGCCGCGTTGCGGGCCCAGCCGGGGCTATGTTATAAAATTGTCCATCATGGCCAATCTACCCATCGCAAAACTGGGCAACCCGATGCTGCGGCAGATCGCGGCGCCGGTCCATCCGGACGACATTCCCGGCCGGGAATTCCAGCAGTTTATCGATGACATGTTTCAGACCATGGTCGAAACCCACGGAATCGGGCTGGCGGCTCCCCAGGTTTCCCGGTCCCAACAAGTCATCGTGATGGAGTCTCCCGGAGAAGGGGGCTTCCCCAGGACCGTCCTGATCAACCCGGAGATCGTGTTCTACGGGCCGCACCAGGAGGAAAACTGGGAGGGCTGCTTGAGCGTGGACGGCCTGCGTGGCAAGGTGACCCGCCCCTCCATGGTGCGCGTGCGCGGGCTGGACCGCCATGGACATCAGCTGGACCTCGAGGCCACCGGACTCTACGCCATCTGCATTCAGCATGAGATGGACCATCTGATCGGCAAGGTGTTCCTGGACCGCATGACCGACATGTCCAGCCTGACCCAGCTCGATGAGTTCGAGCGATTCTGGAAAGAGGACCATGCGGCGGTCATTTAACAGCCTACCATTCAGCCGACGCCGGTGAAGGTTCTCCTTCGCGTCCTGCGATACCTCCGGCCCTACCGCCTTCTTGTCCTGATCACGTTGACGAGCGCCATTGCCGCGACGGCCATGGATCTGGTGCCGCCGTGGCTTATCAAGATCGTCATTGACGACGTCATCCAGGCCGGCCATCCCGAGCTGCTCGGATGGGCCGTCGCCGGCCTGGGCGGCGCCTACCTGATGAAAAACGTCTTTGCCTCCCTGCGCATCCGCCTCAACAACACGCTTGAACAGCGCGTCGTGTGCGACCTCCGCAACCAGGTGTTTGCGGCGCTGCAACGCCTCTCGATCAGCTACTTCGAGAATCGTTCTTCGGGCGAGATCATGTCGCGGGTGACGAACGATACCGAGCACATGGAGCGCATTTTCGTGGACGGATTGGAAGGGATGCTGACCGCCGTTCTGACCCTGGGCGGGATCACCGTCATGCTGTTCATGCTGAACTGGAAGCTCGCGATCCTGTCGCTCCTGCCAATTCCAATTCTGGTGCTCTCCGCGAGCGCGTTCACGAAGCGCGTGCACCATTACTACCACGATGTCAGGCGGCACGCGGCCGACTTGAATGCCTACCTCCACGATGCGCTGTCCGGGATCCGGGAAACGATGGGATTCAACCGGCAGGCCTACGAGCAGGAACGGTTCGACGCCCGCAGCCGGCGCTACAGCGAGAGCAATCTCAACGTCATGTACCTGTGGTCGGTCTATTCGCCCGGCATGATGTTCCTCGGCAGCGTCGGAACGGTGCTGATCCTCTGGTACGGCGCCGGCGAAGTCGCGCGGGGAAACCTGACGATCGGCGAGCTGGTGATGTTCCTGTCCTATCTCGCTCTCTTCTACGTGCCGGTCAACCAGATCCATTCGGTGAATCACATGCTGCAGCACGCGCTGGCCGGCAGCGAGCGGGTGTTCGAGATCCTCGATGCCCGGTCGGAAGTCGAGGATCGGCCCGGCGCCGCCGTGCCGGCCGAACGGCTGGCCGGCGCGGTGCGGTTCGACGAGGTGTCGTTCGGCTACCGGCCGGACGTGCCGGTGCTGCACGGGCTGTCGCTGGACGTCAGGCCGGGTGAACGCATCGCGCTGGTCGGTCCCAGCGGGGCCGGCAAAAGCACGATGCTCAAGCTGCTCATGCGGTTCTACGACGTTCAGGGCGGGGCGATCCAGTTGGACGGCTACGACCTCCGCGATCTGCCGCTGGCCTACCTGCGGGGACAGATCGGCTTCGTGCAGCAGGAGCCATTCCTGTTTAACGGCACCGTCAGGGAGAACATCGCCTATGGCGATCTCGGCGCCGACCAGGCCGGCCTCGAGGAGGCCGCCCGCGCGGCCCGGGCCGATGACTTCATCCGTGAGTTGCCGGACGGGTACGACACCTGGATCGGCGAGCGGGGCGTGAAGCTCTCCGTCGGGCAAAAGCAGCGGGTCTCCATCGCGCGCGTGCTCCTGAAGAACCCTCCGCTGGTCGTGTTCGATGAAGCGACGTCCAACATCGACACGGAGACCGAGGTCAAGATCCGCGAGGCGCTCGAGAATCTGACCAGGGGCCGCACCACCTTTATAATTGCGCATCGGCTCTCCACGCTGCACAATGTCGACCGGATTGTCGTGGTGGACCGCGGCCGGATCGTGGAACAGGGCGCCCACCAGGAGCTCCTGGTCCGGGGCGGGCTTTACGCCGGCCTCTACGACGCCCAATTCCAGCCGTAACCTCGTTTCGACGAAGGCCGGGGACTATGACCGCTGACAAGGCACTGCCCGCGCGCATCCAGTACACCTATACCTTCCAGTTCCCGAACGGCTCCGAAAAGCGGTTCGAGGTCGTCCTGGATGCCAGGACGCTGGAGTTGCTGCCCGGTCCGGCTTCCCCCCGGCCGGAGTGGACGGAGCTGCCCTTTCACCAGTGCGAGGAGTGTCCGCTGGCCGACACCGTGTCGCACTGTCCGATCGCGGTCAATCTCGCCTCCCTGGTTGACAGCTTCAAGGACGAGCTCTCGTTTGAAAACACGACGGTGACCGTGCAGACTCCCGAGCGGACCTACGCCAAGGACACGAGCTTGCAGCAGGGGCTAAGCTCGATCATCGGCATCTACATGGTCACGAGCGGATGCCCGGTCATGGACAACCTCCGACCGAACGTGCGGTTCCACCTGCCGTTTGCGACGGGGGAGGAGACAATCTTCCGCGCGGTCTCCATGTACCTTCTGATGCAGTATTTCCGGATGCGGCGTGGGGACGCGCCCGACTGGACGCTCGACCATCTGGCCGAGGTGTATAAAGGCGTCTGGTTGGTCAACAAGGGGATCACACAGCGATTGGCCCATGCCTCCAGCAAGGATGCGAACGTCAACGCGGTGATCGTCCTCTCGATGTTCGGCTCGAACCTCAACGAGCATTTGGAGGAGAGCCTGAGGGAAATTGAGCCGCTGTTCAGGGACCGCACCAAACCGCCGAGGCGATGATGGGTTTGGGGGAGCCGCCGCGATGAGGGGCGAACTCCTGGATTGCGATAGGCGCGGCGGCTGAGTATACTTTTATATCAGGAAGGGCAAGGTGCACATGGTACTGGTGTTTCAGAGCGATCCGCTGGATACGGAAGACGCCCGCGGGCGTTTTTATCACGTCTGCCTGGGTCGGATGCAGGACCAGGAGATGACGGTTCCGCCCCCGGAGCAGCCGTTCGAATGCCCCCGCTGCGGGGTGGAACTCGAAACGGAAGATTTCTGGATCGCCCAGGTGAAAGGATCCGTATGAGCGGGGCCCAGGGAAGTTCAGGACGAAAAATGGTCTCGGTGATGCGGGGTCTGATGATGCTCTGCAGCACCTGCCACGATCAGGTCCATCACGAGAAACTGGTGAACGAGAAGAACTATGTGGCCGACCATGAAGCGCTGTTCGATACCATCTGCCCGGGCTGCACGGATCTCAATCGGCCGCTGATTGACGACATGCTCGGAAGTTCCGAATAGTCCGCTGCCCGAGCGGTTCCCGCCGTTCCTTACTTGCAGCTTTTCCCGTCAAAAACCTTGCACGACGATTCGCCGGATGCGATTTTCCAGCGTTTCACCAGCGGCGCGTTGTCGGGACGAATCTCGACCACAATGTCGATCAGGCCTGACAGGGGCAGCTTGTCCAGGTGCGGCTTGGCTTCCGGCCCCACCTCGACGCCGAACACGGCACCGCTGTTCGAGATCACGATAAAGCCCTTTTCCTTGTCCACGTAGATGATCGGACTGTAGTAGCTTCGTTCTTCGGCAGCTGCCAGGCCGGTCCAGCACACACCGAGCATCGCGGCCAGAAACATGATGGAGCATGACAGGGCATAACGTCCGTTCATGGCTGATGTCCTCCGAAGGCGATAGTGTGCGGCCATTATGGCATCGGCTGCAGACAGGTGCCAGCGGTTTTTTGCTTGCCCGCGCTGAAATCCACGGACATCCGGTTGGGGGTCAGTTGGAGGTGGCCCAATCTGTCGTGCGGCGCACGGACATCGGTCAGACGGGCCGGAACTCAGCCGGGGAGACCATCCGGTCCTTGATCCAAAAGGCCCGGAGGTCCGGGGCGGACTTATTTTCCAGGGAGATGATGAGATAGGCCGCGTCCGGATAATAGGCCAGGCCCACGTCGGTGGCGGATGGGTAGGCCGGTGAATGCGTATGGGAATGATAAATCACAGTCAGGTCAAGGTTCCGCTGGCGCATGTCCTTGAACGCCGCCAGCATCTCCTTGGGGTCCATAAAGTAGGCGACCTCGGCCTTGGTGGAATCCGACAGGGCTCCCAACTGCTTGACGTCGGCGCCGTCGAAGACCTCCACCGCCCTGGCATCCTTCGCCACGCTGTTGGTGATCCGGTAGTGCCGAGTGATGGTCCCGTTGGACCCCGCCAGCAGCCCGCAGCACTCGAACGGGTCCAGTTCTCGCGCATGGGCGATCATCTCGTCCAGGATTGTGCGAGGAATCTTCAGCAGGGACACGTCAAATCGTGCAGGAAACGGCGTAGTCGCCGCTGAGATTTTTGATCGTTTGGTTGGGACCGCAGAGCCGGCAGTGGGGGTCCTTGGGCCGTGACACCTTCCTGAACTTCATGTCCAGCGCATCGTAGATCAGGAGTTTGTCGGCCAGGGTATCGCCGATCCGGAGAATTTCCTTGATGGCTTCCGCCGCCTGCAGCACGCCGATGGTGCCCGCCAGCACGCCCAGGACGCCGGCTTCCTGGCAGTTGGGCACGAGTCCGGCCGGAGGCGGTTCCGGATAGAGGCACCGGTAGCAGGGGAAGCCCTCGTGCGGCTTGATGGTCGTCAACTGGCCTTCGAAGCGGAAGATGCTGCCCGAGATCAGCGTCTTCTTCGCGAAGAAGCAGGCATCGTTGATCATGAACCGCGTCGAGAAATTGTCCGACCCGTCCAGCACCATGTCGTAGTCCTGGATCAATCCCATGATGTTGTCGGCGCTTACGTGATACTGGTAGGTCTTGATCGTGATGTCGGGGTTCAGGGCCGCCAGCGTCTGCCGGCCTGATTCGACCTTGGGAACCCCGATCCTGGCGGTGGTGTGCAGGATCTGCCGTTGCAGGTTGGACAGGTCCACCACGTCGCCATCCACCAACCCGAGCGTGCCGATGCCTGCCGCGGCCAGATAGAGCGCGGCCGGAGACCCCAGCCCGCCGGCGCCGATCACCAGGACCTTGGCCTGTGACAGCTTCTTCTGCCCCTTGCCGCCCACGTCGTTCAGGATGATGTGGCGGCTGTACCGCTCCATCTGGGCTTCGGTGAATTCCATCACTCCACCACGTTGAGTTCGATGGGGTCCACGAAGACCCCTTTTTTCTTCATGCCTTCGATGGCCCGCTCGATCTCGGCCGTCTCGCCGCTCAGCTCCAGGTCCATCCAGCCGGTGGTCTCACGCACGTCCGCCCGGCGGATGTTCGTGACCACCTTGTACTCGTGGCCGATCTGGTAGATGATCGGTTCCTTGATTTTTTGCTCGGGGAAACGAATATGGAATCGCAGGTGTGCCATCAGCGGCCCCCCGCAATGGCCGGCACGATCGAGACCTCATCGCCATCCTTGAGGGAGGTCTCCTTGCCCTTGAGAAACCGGATGTCTTCCTCGTTGACGTAGATGTTCACGAAGCGGCGCAGCTCCCCCTTGTCGTCGCACAGCCGGTCTTTCAAACCCGGGTGCGCCGAGTTCAATGTCTCGATCATTTCGGTGATGGTCGCCGCCGTGGCCTCCACTTCGCCCTGGCCTTTGGTCAGGGGTCGCAGGGGAGTGGGAATACGAACTTTGATCACGAGTCGCCTCCGCCGTTCTTGCCGATCTTGAACGTCTTCTCGAAGCTGACCAGGCTCGGTGTGATGCGGAACGGCCGGCCGACCGAGTCGATCACCGCTTCCTGTGTCTTGAGCCCGTTGCCGGTGACATAGGCCACGGTGACGTCGCTCTTCTTGATGCTCCCCTGCTTCACCAGTTTCTTCAGCACCCCGATGGTCACGCCGCCCGCAGTCTCGGCAAAGATGCCCTCCGTTTGCGCCAGCAGCTTGATGCCCTCCACCACTTCCTCGTCGGAGATCATGTCCATGGCGCCCTTGCTCTCGCCGGTGGCCTTCAGCGCGTAGTACCCGTCGGCCGGGTTGCCGATGGCCAGCGACTTCGCGATGGTCTTGGGCTTGACCGGTTTGAAGAAGTCGCGGCCCTCCTTGTAGGCGGTGGCGATCGGCGAGCAGCCTTCGGCCTGCGCGCCGTTGATCTTCGTCTGGACCTTGTCGATCAAACCCAGGGCCTTCATCTCGTGCAGGCCCTTCCAGATCTTGGTCAGCAGCGAGCCCGAGGCCATCGGAATCACCGCCTGGTCCGGCGCGCGCCAGCCGAGCTGCTCGACGGTCTCGAAGGCCAGGGTCTTGGAGCCCTCCGCATAGTAGGGCCGGATGTTGATGTTGACGAAGGCCCAGCCATGCTCGCCGGCGATCTCGCTGCACAGGCGGTTCACGTCGTCGTAGTTGCCCTCCACCTCGACGACATTCGGTTTGTAAATCAGGTTCCCCAGCACCTTGGCCGCTTCCAGGTCCGCCGGGATGAACACGTAGCACTTCATGCCGGCCGCGGCCGCGTGGGCTCCACGGAGTTGGCCAGGTTGCCGGTCGAGGCGCAGGCGACGGTTTCGAACCCCAGCTCGCGCGCGCGCGTGAGCGCCACGGATACGACCCGGTCCTTGAACGACAGCGTCGGGTGGTTCACCGTGTCGTTCTTGATGTAGAGCTCGTCGAGGCCCAGATACGCACCGAGGTTTTTTGCGCGCACCATCGGGGTGAGGCCGGCATGGGGCCCGATCACGGAGGCGACCGAGGCGCTTTCGACGGGCAGCAGATCCAGGTACCGCCACATGCTCTGCGGGCCGTCCTCGATCTTCTCGCGCGAGATGCCCTGCTTGATCTCGTCGTAGTTGTACTTGACCTCCAGCGGGCCAAAGCACAACTCGCAGACGTGGATCGCCTTGGTCGGGTATTCCTTCCCGCATTCCCGGCAGACCAGCGATTTCATCTTGGCCATGGCAAAGACCTTCTGGTTTAACGGACGGCCGCGGCTCCGGAGGGCCGGAGTTCGCAGGCCTCCTGCTCGTAGTCGACCAGCGTCGTGATCGTCGGATGCTCGCTGCAGACCGGGCAGTTCGGGTTGCGTTTCGTCTTGATCTCGCGGAACGAGGCCTTCTTCGCGTCGTAATCCAGCAACCGGTCGGTCAACGGACGGCCGATGCCCAGCACGACCTTCAAGGCCTCCGTGGCCTGGATCGTCCCGATGACGCCCGCCAGCGCACCGATCACGCCGGCCTCCTGGCAGCTGGCGACCAACCCCGCGGGCGGCGGCTGCTTGAAGACGCACCGGTAACAGGCCGACTTCTTCGGCAGGATCGTGGTCACGCGGCCGTCAAACCGGAGGATGCCGCCGTGGACCAGCGGCTTGCCGGCCAGCACGCAGGCATCGTTGATGAGGAACTTGGCCGGAAAATTGTCCACCCCGTCGATCACCACGTCATAGCCGGCGACGAGTTTCAAGGCGTTGTCGGCGACAAAGCGTTCTTCGTGCATCACGACCTGGACGTCGGGGTTGAGGGCCTGGATCTTTTCCTTGGCCGACAGGACCTTGGACCGGCCCACGTCGGGGGTGTAGTGGATGATCTGACGCTGCAAATTGGAGAGGTCCACCGCGTCGCTGTCGATGAGGCCGATCGTGCCGACTCCCGCCGCGGCCAGATAGAACGCGGCCGGGGAGCCGAGGCCGCCGGCCCCGACGATGAGGATCTTCGCCTTGGCGATCTTCTTCTGCCCCTTGCCGCCCACCTCGGGCAGCAGGATGTGCCGGCTGTATCTGGTGACCTGTTCGTCCGTGAATTCCATGGTCAGATATTGAAATACTTCTCGATGCTGATGTACCGCTCGCCCGTGTCACAGAGAATCGTCACGATGTTCTTGCCGGGGCCGAGTTCCTTCGCCAGCTTCTGCGCGGCAAACACGTTGGCGCCGGCGGAGATGCCCACGAGCAGCCCTTCCTTCTTCGCCAGCAGCTTGGCCGTCTGATAGGCCTCGTCGTCCGTCACGGTGACCACGCCGTCCAGAACCGAGCGGTTCAGCACCTTGGGAACGAATCCCGCGCCGATGCCCTGGATCTTGTGCGGGCCCGGATCCCCGCCGGACAGGACCGGCGAGCCGGCCGGCTCGACTGCGATCACCCTGATGTTCTTGTTGCGCTCCTTGAACACCTCGCCGCAGCCGGTGATCGTGCCGCCGGTTCCGACGGCCGCCACGAAGGCGTCAATCTTGCCGTCCAGCGCCTCCCAGATCTCCAGCGCCGTGGTTTTCTTGTGCATCGCGGGGTTCGCCGGGTTCGAAAACTGATCCGGCATGAAATAGGCCGGATTCTGCGCCACGATGCTCTCCGCTTCCTTGATGGCTCCCTTCATGCCTTCCCAGGCCGGCGTCAGCACGAGCTGCGCCCCGTAGGACGACAGCAGGCTGGCCCGCTCCATGCTCATGCTCTCCGGCATGATCAGGATCAGCTTGTAGCCACGCACGGCCGCCACCAGGGCCAGGCCGATGCCGGTGTTGCCGCTGGTCGGCTCGACGATCGTGCCCCCCGGCTTGAGCTTGCCCTGCCGCTCCGCCTCGTCGATCATGTTGAGGCAGATCCGGTCCTTGACGCTCCCGCCCGGGTTGAAAAACTCGACTTTTCCGTAAATGGCTCCCCCGCCTTCCGGGGTGAGCCGATTCAGGCGGACAAGGGGGGTCCGTCCGATCATTTCGGTGATGTCTTTGTGCGCTCGAACCGTCATCGGCCACCGCCCATGTAAAAGAGAAACTCCAACGCGTCGCCTTCCTTGACCTGGGTGGTGGCAAGGGTGTCCCGCTCCACCATGGCGTCGTTCAACTCGACGGCGACCATGTGCGGGTCGATATTTTTCGCTTTCAGCAGGTCCAAAACCGTCGCCCCCTGGACCTCTTCCGGCTTCCCGTTGATTTTGACCTGCATCACTCCAACTTGGCTTCAAGATTGAGGAATTTCGACACGATAACAAGCAAGCCGCGCCCTTGTCAAGGCAACGGAGATTGACCATTGAGAGCACAAAATCGCGGAAAGGATTCACCGAAATCCTGGGAAAATAGGGAAGCTGGAAGTGCCGGCTGGATCGTGGCTTGACATCGTGAGCCCATCTCTTGGAGGATGCCATGCGCTTAAAGCAGTACCCATGGGAGGAACAGGCGGTGATGTGGAAACGGAATTTTCTCTTTAAGGCGGCGGAGGCGGCGCCGCTCGAGCAATCCGAGAACGAGCTCTTTCACGATGCCGAGCCGGCCATGGACAGCGCCGGTATGCAACTCGAGAAATTTATCTCAGTCTGGGTGCAGGGGGAGGGGAAGGACGACACGCCCACCATGTTTACCAACGTCTATGTCCGGACGGCGACGCTGGACACGTCCAGAAACACGGGATTTCTCCAGCCGTTGCAGGGGCGGACCCACCAGATCAAGCAGATGCTCACGCCGGGGCAGAAGACCTACTTGAAAAACTGGCTGAGCAAGGCGTCCCCGAAGGCCTGGGAAGAGTCCGACGACACCTTCAGGGAACTCTTCGAGCAGGACTAGCCCGCACACATGTCGCATGGGTTACGACAGGCCGTGGCCGCGATCGGCGCGGCAGTCTGGCTGGCCGGTGTCCCTGTGGCTCCGCCCGAAGCCATCGCCGCGCCTTCCATCGAGATCTATTACGCGCCGGAGGACCTCCCGGGGGACCGGCTGGCGTCGCTCTACGGGAAAGCCCGTCGGTACATCTATGTCGCGACATACGGCCTTACCTATCCGCCGATCGTCAGGGCGCTGGTCGCGGCCCACAAGCGCGGCGTGGATGTGCGGCTCATCACGGACCGGGAACGGCTGAAGGATCCCAAGCAGCGGTCGGCCGTGGAGACACTCCTGCTGGCCGGGATCCCCGTCAAGGTCAACCGGCATGAAAACCTGATGCATCTGAAGCAGGCCGTGATGGACGACGAGGTCAACATGTCCGGCTCGATGAATCACACCGGCAGCGGCAATCGCTACAATGACGAGCGGCTGGACGTGGTCACCGACCCGGTCACGAGCGCCCAGGCGCGCGACAAGTTCCTGGCGATGTGGAAGGACCGGGAACGCTACGGAGATTGGAAGTGACGGAGCGGGCGGATGTGGTGATTGTCGGCGCGGGCGGGGGCGGGGCCGTGCTCGGCCTGGCCCTGGCGCAAAAAGGCATCACGAGTATCGTGCTGGAACAGGCCTCGGGGCCGCCGACCGGCCTGCGCGGGGAGATCCTGCAGCCCAACGGCCAGCAGATCCTGGCTCGGCTCGGCGTGCTGGATCAACTGCCCGCCGATGCCATGCGGGCGGTCCGGTATTTTCATTTTTGCAAAGTGGGAGGCGCCCGGGAAGGGGCGCGTCTTGGCGCGCCCGGGGTGGGCGGGTGTGAAAGGCTTTGCACTGCCGATTACGAGACGCTCCCGCCGCCCTACAATCGCGCGATCGTGACCTTGCCGAATGTGGCACACCATGCGATCCTGAAGGCATTGGAACAGGCGGCGCCCGGTGCGCTTCGTTACGGGACGACATTCAAAGGATTGCGGCGGGAGGGAGACCGGATCGTCGGCGTGGATGTCGAGCGCAGGGGGCAGGTCTCGATGATACCGGCCCGGCTGGTCGTGGGGGCCGACGGCGCATTCTCGAAGGTCCGCGAGGCCCTGGGCATTCCGGCAAAGCTGCATCTCTATCGCGAGGGCTATCTGATCGCCATCCTGGATTCCCCGGACGGGCTGGACGAGGGGCGGTATTTCGTGGGACGCGGAGAAATCCTGGGCCTGTTTCCGGCCGCCGGCCAAAAGGTCTACCTCTTCGACATGATCCCGGCCGGCTCGATGGAGCGGGTCAAGGCGGAAGGGATCGAAGCACGAATCACAAAATGGACGCGCATCGATCCGTCGCTCGAAAAGACGTTCCGCACCCTCACGGACTGGAGGCAGACGGCCTATATGCCCACCGGCCGCGTGAGAACGAGTCGATGGGTGGCCGATGGGGCGGTCTTGATCGGTGACGCGGCCCATGCCATGAACCCCCATGCCTCGCAGGGGCGCATGCAGGCGATGGCCGATGCGATGGCACTGGCCGATTTGATTCCCCGATGCCTGGAGAAGGGGGACTTCTCGGCGTCCGCCTTGGGCGAATTCGAACGGCGAAGACGGCCCCAGGTGACGATGTTGCAACGCATGGCGGACGAACAGGTGATCTTCTGGAACACCAGCAACCCGGGGCTGGCGTTCCTGCGCGATCGCGTGTTCCGGACCATCGGCCGGAATCGCCGGTTGAGCTACAAGGTGCTGGAAACAACGGCGGGGTTGCGCGAGACGCCGCCGTTTGGGCTCCTGGATCGGCTCATGGCCGGGGGATTCCTGCCGGATCCGAATGCCGACAGGGTGGGGCATGCCTGAGATACCGGAATCAGTCCGAGAGACATTGCGGCCCTATCTGGCGCAAGCGCAGGCACTCTTCGGCACTGCGCTCGAAGCCGTGATTCTCTACGGCAGCGCGGCGGGCGGGGAATACCTGCCGGGCCGGTCGAACATCAATCTGCTCATCCTGCTGGCGCGTCAGGACACGGATCTTTTGAAGCAATACGCCGCCATGCACAAACGATGGAAGAAGGAACAGATCGTCGTGCCCCTGTTCCTGACCCAGGCGGAGTTGCGTTCGTCGGTGGAGTTGTTCCCGCTCGAATATCTGGAAATCCAGGAACAGCACGTCTTGCTGGCCGGACGCGACCCTTTCCCGGAGATCAGGATAGACGGGCGCAACCTGCGGCTTCAGTGTGAGCAGGAGCTGCGCGGCAATCTTTTGCGGCTGCGTCAGCGGTTCGTGGAGGGCGGGGCGAGCACGGAAGCCATCACGATTCTCCTGCCGCTGTCGCTCACGGCCTTGTTGCCCTGTCTTCGGGGATTGCTGCGCGCGGCGGGGAACCCGATCGGTCGTTCCAGCGAGGACGTTTTGAAGGCGGTCCAGCAGCAGTGGAATGTCGACTGTTCGGCGTTTCAGGAAGTGCTGAGCTTGAAACGCGGCATCATCGGTCCCGGGCCCGCGGAGGCTCCGCGGTTGTTCGATCGATATGCCGCGACGATACAGACCCTCGTGGACAAACTGGTTCGGCCATGAATCGCTCGTGGGGTGTTCTCGGCCTGGCCCTCTTCCTTCTTCCGCAGGCGGCGTTCGCAGTGCCACAGGACAAGCCGCCTGGCGCACCTTCCTATCCCTATCCCCGCCGAGCCGAGACGCGGCCCTCTCCGCTGCCCGATCCGATGGGCTACGTGAGCGACCATGCCGGCGTGATCGCTCCGGCATGGAAGGAACGCATCCGCTCCGTCTGCCAGGACCTCGAGCGCAAGACCGGCGTGGAAATGGTCGTGGTGACGGTGCCGTCCACAAGGCCATACTCGACGGCCAAGGAGTACGCCGCGGCGCTCTATCAGCGATGGGGCATCGGCACGGCACAAAAGGAACATGGGGTGCTGGTGCTGGCGGTGATCGAGGGCCGGCAGGCGACGGTGACGCTGGGGAAAAGCATGGTGGCGATCATCACGCCGGCCATCGTGGCCGAGGTCGGCAGCAAGTACCTGGAGCCATCGTTCCGCCAGGCGCACTTTGAAGAGGGACTCTACCGCGCGACGGTCGCACTGGCCTCCGCCTCGCAACATGTGCAGATGGGCGAACCGTCACGGCACAAGCTGAAGGGATTCGGCATTTTTCTGACCGTGACGATGAGTCTCGGCGCGCTCTGGTTTCTCTGGTATATCAGCCGGCCGGACCTCCGGCACCCCTATGGACGCCTGCGGCGCGGACAATACTGGGGTAGCGGCCAAGGCGGCTTCGGCAACAACTTCGGCGGGCTCGGGGGTGGTATGAGCGGGGAGGGGCTGAAGTAATCGGAGCTTCTTATTTCTTCTCCGGCGCCTTGTGCATGGCGCCAATTGCATCAAGGCCGGCTTGCGCGCAGGCGTCATCAAGGTGAGTGCCGGGTGCGCCTCCGACGCCGATCCCGCCGACCACTTCATTGCCGAACTGGACCGGAAGCCCTCCACCAAGAACAAGAATGCTATCGTTCATTTTCCCCAGTTCCTGAAGGTGCGGCATCTTGGCGATGAGCTCGCCGAGTTCGCTGGTGGCCCGTCCGGTGCTGGCCGCGGTATAAGCCTTTTTCCGGCTGCTGTCGGGGGTATGCGGACCGGCGCCGTCCGCGCGCATCATCGCCCGCAGCACGCCGGCCTTGTCGACGACGGAGGCGCTGACTTTGTAGCCGTCCTTTGTGCACTTCTCTACGGCAGCCGATGCCGCTTTCGTCGCGAGCGCCAATGGGAGCACCGCTTCACGCGGCAGGTCTTCGGCCACGGCCACATTGGTCCAGTTCATCAACATGGCGAAGGTCAACAGGCTCATCCACTTCACGGATTCCATTCTTGACTCCCTATTTGGCGGCTCGTTTTGGTACTGGTCGTTTCTCGTCCAGGTCCAGTAGGTCGGTCCAGCTTGTAATGTCGTGTCTTGTCGGGTCAACCGCATCGATCCGTTGCTTGAAATAGGCCCGATTCTCATCCGTGGTAGGCCCCCGGGTCAAAAATAGCTGGTTCCACAGCTCAATCTCGCTCGGGCCGCGTGGTTTTGCGTTGGTCTTGAACCATTCGCCCATGGCGGCGTCGTCCTTCTCAGCCACGCTTTTCGAGAAGCGCTCTGCGGTAATGCCGGCAAAGTCCAGCAAGCCCTGGTCCATCGGGCAGGGGTACTTGTACTCCCCCTGCATGCCGGCGATCGTCGCGCGACACTTGTCGATCATCCGGGGCAGCCACACATACCCGGCCAGTTTTTCCCGCGGGCTTCTCGGGTATTGCGTCCGAAGATCCATCACAGCATCTTGTGATTCGAGAACGTCAAGGATTTCACCGTCACGTCGCCGTTCTCATAGGAGATGATCCGGCGGGTGGCGGGGAGGTCGGAGGCATCCACCCGCACGTGCGTGTCCGTGAAGCTCTCGACGTTGGTCAGTTTCGCGTCCTTGGGGGAGTAATAGTAGACGGTGTAGCGGGTGGTCAGGAACTTGTTGTCCTTGGTGACCATGCTGTCTTCCACGTTGATCGTGAAGCCGAAGGGCGGCGCGCCGGGATGGCCCATCTGGCGGTTGATCTGCGTAATCCGGTCGCCCTTGACCCGGTAGAACGAGTGCATCCCGTCGCCGTTGATGAAGAGCTTGGGGCCCATCGGGTGGTCCCTGTCGTCGCCCAGCGTGAGGGCGTACTTGCCGTCGGACTCCTCGAAGCTGCGGGGCCCGCGGTGCACTGCGATCATGCCGATCTGGTTCTCAGCCCATTTCTGGAGGTCGCCGTCCGGAAGGGAGACGGTCAGGTCCCGCGGGCCCTTCACCGTCACGCTGCCCCTGGCTTCCTTCCCGTTCACGTTGACCGTGAGGTCGGCCGTGAAGCCCTTGAAATCGGCCTGCCAGCGGGCGGTGTTGCCAAAGGCCTTGCGCAGCATTTCACGCGCTTTCGGATCATCCTTGACGTCGGTCTTGTCTGTGGCTTGCATGGTCTGCTCCTTTATAGCAGGATGTTGAAAAAGGCCTCCAGCTTTGTTCTCGCATCGCTCGGAACCTCAACATACCAAAAAAAGTATGCCTCGGTCCCTCGCTCGCTGCGGCCGCGCTGGCGGCCTTTTTGAACATCCTAGAGGGCCTCAATAGATTATAAAAGGTCGTTTGACACTGCACAATGGTATGTCAGCTCCAGGAACCGGGAATCCTGGTCGTGCAGTTCGGGCAGGTGCCGTCGGCCTTGATGGTCTTCTCCAGTATTCGGTAGCCGATCCGTTTGACGACCGTCGTGCCGCACGAGTGGCAGCGCGTATCCTCGTAGGGGCCGACACGGCCAGGCAGGTTGCCGGCATACACGTACCGCAGGCCGCTGTTCCGGCCGATCTCCGCCGCGCGAATCAAGGCCCGGGCGGTCGTATTGTCCGGCTCGAGCATCTTATAGTCCTTGTGGAAGGCCGTGACGTGCCAGGGCATGTCCGGTGACACGGACGCCAGGAATTCCGTCATGGACTTGAGCTCCTGCTCCGTGTCGTTGAAGCCGGGGATGATGAGCGTGACGATTTCGACCCAGAATCCCATCGCGTGCAGGCGTGTAATCGTGTCCAGCACGCCGGACAGCTGTCCGCCGAGCTTGCGGTATTCCTCCTGCGAAAAGCCTTTCAGGTCCACCTTGTAATAATCCACCCAGGGCTTGAGGTAGGCGAGAACTTCCGGAGTCCCGTTGCCGTTGGAAATATAGGCGGTCCTGAGCCCCTTCGCCCTGGCCGATTGGAAGACTTCCACGGCCCACTCGCTGGTGATCAGCGGCTCGTTGTACGTGCTGGCGACGACCGGCGCGCCGTACTCAGCTGCCATCGTCACCAGTTGGTCCGGCGACATGGGCAGAACCGAGCTGACGGCCTCGGAATCGCGCAAGGCCTGCGACGTGATCCAATTCTGGCAGTAGGCGCAGTGGTAATCGCAACCCAGCATGCCGAAGCTGAGGGCAAGCGAGCCGGGGAGGACATGGAAGAACGGTTTTTTCTCGATCGGGTCACACTGGAGCGCGCCGACATAACCGGTCGGAACCTTCAACACCCCGCCTTCATTAAAGCGGACCTTGCAGATGCCGATGCGGCCGTCGCGGATCACACACCGGTGCCCGCAGGCGACACACAGGACCTCGTTGCCCGCATGTTTTTCACACAGCTCGGGCGCAGCCGCACGCGTGTATTCGGCGAGGGTTCTTGCCAGTGGGGATTCTTGAATGGCGGGCTTTGGCATGGGGTATTCCTGTCTGATTATACGGGCCCATGCAGGCCCCGTAAACGGGCCATATCGACCCTCAAAGCCTGCAGTTTTTCGTATTAAAGGCCTTACATTTCAACGCCTTATGCGAAACTTTGAGCACCTCTCGTGAAAGGAAAGAAAATCTGCCTCCTAAAGCTCAAAGTCCTTTGTTATACGGCACCTACAGTATATAATGACCAGACTTTTCAGAAATATCTATTACGAGTACGAACATTATAGAGGGCGGCTGAAGAAAGGTCTTGATCGATGGAACGACGAGCGGCATCTCATACCGAAGAAGAAGAATTAAATCAACGCCGGCGGCTGCTGAATTCGGCCCGCAAAGGCGACCCGAAGGCGATCAACAAGCTCTTCGAACTGTACCAGGTGCGCGTGTATAGCGGGGAAACGTTGGGACGTTCCGGCCGGCCCTCGGCGTCAGCCTTCCATCGCCCTCCGCTCCGCGTGGTCCGGAAACGGACGGCCCGCCGGTCTGCGCGTCGGACCGCCAGATCGATCAGGCGCGTGGCTGCAAGAAAAATGACCCGCCGGGTGGCGCAGCGTCACCGGTCGTCCCGCCGCGTCTCTCACCGCTGATATTTTCTTCGTAAACGATCACAACGATGGTTGGGAATGCGGGTTGCCTATTGGACGGCAACCCGCAGCCCTCCGCTCGCCAGATGTTTGGCGATCCGCTCCGCCGTCGCCCGCTCACCTTCGAAGACCACCGCACTTCCCTGATGGTCGATTTTCCATGCCAATTCGAAGGCTTTGGCCGGAGTCATGCCGGGGATGGCTTCGCAGAATAACTGAATGACCTGTTGGTAGGTGTGGCAGTTGCAGTTGTACACCACCACACGGGCTTCCAGGCCTTCGCCCGTGCCGGTGTTCTGCTCTTCGATCGTTTCCGGTGTGGCGTATGTGGACGGGGATTCAGCCACGGTTGTGTATTGTACAGCCGTCTCCGATGACTGCCAAGCGAGTTAATAGCCGTCCCGCAGGATGAGCCGATTCATAAGCGACATCCCTTCTCGCCCGCAGGTTTGCTCCAACAATTTAAAGTGAACCTCCGAGTCCGTCACGGCTTCCAGCCCATGCTCTCGGCAGAGCCGGACGGTATAGACCAGCGCGGCCGAGGTCTTGATCAGCGCCAGGACATATTCGAACTCGTAGGCGTCCTCGGAGAGCAGCCGCCGGCGGCTCAGTTCCTGCGCCTGCTCCACCGAGCAGGCCTGTGCAAGGCGCGTCTTTTCCAGGAGACGGAGCAGCGCCTTGGGGCCTGGGACCGTTGACTCGCCGATGACAAAACTGTGCGAGAGGTCGAAGAGGCCCCGCTGAAACCGGCGGTTCTCTTTCAGGCCGTCGTGGAAGATGCGCCGCCACGTCTGGTCCGCAAGATCCCGATTCACGGCCGACACCGCTTCCGTGTCCAAGGGGCCGCTCACGGAATAGCCCTGGATGATCTGTCCCGTTCCCACCAACTCCGGGTAATACTGTCCCATGCGATCCTGGTAGGCCGTGGTGCCGCTCATCGGGGTCAACTGCAGGGCCATAAAATCACGAAAATGGACGGCCCGGTACAGTTCGAGCAGGCGTGTGAGCGTCCGTTCGTGGCACAGATGGAAGGGATAGTAGAGGGCCTGCTGAGTGGATGCTGGCGTCGGTAAGGCCATGCGTCTATACTACGGCTCCGTGATGCGCCCATTGTTGAATTCGTTGCTCGGCTTGAACCTGCTTTTTGTTTTCATCCCCATTGCGCTGGTCCTGGAGTTTCTCCATGCCGACCCGACCGCCGTATTCCTGACATCCGCCCTGGCCATTATCCCATTGGCGGGGCTCATGGGCAAAGCCACCGAGCATCTGACCACCCATGTCGGGGCCGGCATCGGGGGCCTGCTCAATGCGTCGCTCGGCAATGCGGCGGAGTTGATCATCGCGCTGGTCGCGTTGCGGGCAGGCTTGCACGACGTCGTCAAGGCGTCCATCACCGGCTCGATCCTGGGCAACAGCCTGCTGGTGCTCGGCGCGGCGATGGTTTCGGGAGGGGTCCGGTACAAACAGCAACGCTTTAACCGGACCGCCGCGGGCAACGGCGCCAGCCTCTTGTTGCTCGCCGCGATCGGCCTGGTCGTCCCGGCGCTGTTTCACTTTACCGCGTCCTCCCGTGGCCTGACGGTTGAGCGCGAACTGAGCCTCGAGATTGCCGTCATCCTGTTCATCATCTACATCCTGAACCTGGTCTTTTCCCTCAAGACCCACCATCATTTGTTCTCCGGGGAATCCGACGTGATGCACGAAGCGGGCGAGAAGGCCTGGAGCCGGAAGTACTCCATCGGAGTCCTGACGGGGGTGACGATCGCGGTGGCGGTCATGAGCGAGCTCCTCGTGGGCGCCATCGAGCCCGCGGCCGAGCGGCTGGGGCTCACGCAGGTTTTCGTCGGCGTGATTCTGGTGGCGCTGGTCGGCAACGCCGCGGAGCATTCGACGGCGGTGCTGGTGGCGATGAAGAACAAGATGGATCTGGCGCTCGGGATTGCGGTGGGATCGAGTCTGCAGATCGCCCTGTTCGTGGCGCCGGTGCTGGTTTTTGCCAGTTACCTGTTCGGACGTCCGATGGACCTGATTTTCACGCCCTTCGAAGTGGCCTCCGTGACCATTGCCGTGCTGGCGGTCGGCTACGTTTCGGCGGACGGGGAGTCGAATTGGATGGAAGGGGTGATGCTGCTGGGAGTCTATCTGATCCTGGCGATCGCGTTTTACTTCCTGCCTGCGTGATTACCACTTGTCCATGTCGATGACTTCGGTCGCATCCCAGAGATTCTTCCACTCGGCATCGGCCAGGGCCTTTTCCTTGTCCAACTGTGTCTCCTCGCCGAACTCCTTCGGAGCCTTCTCGGCCTGATCCGAGGCGGTGGCGTCGGACGCGGCCGGCTGGCCCTCGCTTGGTTTTTTCAGCTTTTTCTTGGGGTCCATGTTGACAGGCATAAGCACGCCTCCCTGTGAAATGGACTGTCTAATTCCTACGCCGCGCCTGGAAGTTTGTCAAGGCTGCCGGGGCGGGCCGGCCCGAACTGCTCGATTGACTCCCGGTTGGTCGATTGCTACAGTGCCGGCGTTCAAGCCGGTGTCCCGGAGCCTGGTGGCATGGATCTCAGCGCAAAAACCCTCTGGCCGCTCTTCCCGCTGCTCCTGCTGATCGTGGTCGTCTGTCTGACCTGGGCGATGGTCCGCGTGGTGCGCCGCGCCAGCGGCTCCACGGCGATCTGGCTGCAGGCGGGGGCGCTCGGGTGCTATGTGCTGGCGGCCGTCTCCGCCATCGCCAGCGAGCGCGGCGCCGTCTCGGCCCACCTGCACCGGCCCTTTTCGCTGCTCGCGCAACTGGCCATCGCGCTGGCCCTGTTTCACCTCTGGGGCAAGGACCGATCGCTCGTGGCCCTCAACAGCGTCGCCTGGGCGGCGATCCTGGCCGACACGGCCTTGCATTATCTGTTAACCCGGTAGCTACAGCAGTTCCACGGCGACGGAGTCCGCGTAGCGACGCCCTTCAGCCGTCAGCCTGATGCGTCCCGCTCGTTCCTCCAGCAAACCCCGGTGTGTCAGCCGGTCCAGTGTCTGCCGCCATGTCCCGTCCTGCGGCTCATGGCGCAGCAGGACCTGGTCCACCCCCTCGATCAGGCGCAGCCCGAAGACGATGCGTTCACGAGCGCGTCGGTCGGCGGTGAGGATCTCGGATTCCGCGATGGGCAGGCACTCGTCCTGCAATGTCAGATCGTACTGCTCCACGCTTTCGACGTTCCCGAACCGGCGGCCGTCGAGGTAGGACTGGGCGCTGGGACCGAGTCCCAGGTAATCGTGCCCCTGCCAGTACAGTAGATTATGGCGGCAGGCGTGGCCGGGGCGGGCGTAATTGGAGATTTCATACCGTTCGAAGCCGGCGGCGGCCAGGCGTCCGGCCGCCGCGTCCTCCATCTCGTTCTGCAGGCTCGGATTCGGCTCCATCGCATCGCCCCGACGCACGTCGAGATGGAGCCTCGTCTTCTCTTCAACGGTCAGGGCGTAGCAGGACAGGTGCGCCGGGTCCAGCACAAGGACATCCTCGAGCGTGGCCAGCCAGCCGTCCAGCGACTGTCCCGGCACGCCGTAGATGAGGTCGAGGTTCACATTGGAGAACCCCGCCTCCCGCGCCATGCGTACGGCGGCCTGCGTGCGGCTGCCTGACGTGCGGCGCCCGATCTGCAGGAGTTCTTCGTCGTCCATGGATTGCGCGCCGAAGCTGATGCGCGTAAAGCCGGCGTCCGCCAGTTGCCGCAGGCTGTCCGCGGTCACCGTGTCCGGATGGGCTTCGACAGAAATCTCCGCGCCTTCGTTCAGGCCGAACGAACCGCGCACCAGGTGGAGCAGGCTGACGAGCTGCGAGGCCTCGAGCGTGGTCGGCGTGCCGCCGCCGAAGTAGACCGTGTCCAGCCGGCGGCCGGCGAGGCTCCGTTGGTCTCGGTGCAACCGGACCTCGCGCGTAACGGCGTCGAGATAGCGCCGGACGCGATCGTCGCGGTGGATCTGGAGCGTGAAGGCGCAGAAATGGCAGCGGCTCCTGCAGAAGGGGACATGGAGGTAGAGCCCGACGCTCATACGCTAAGCCAGCGAACGGTTCGTAAAATCACGGGCCATGGCGATCTCGATCTCATCCAAAGGCGAGATGCCCCGATTGCGCACGTGGACGGTCCAGGCCGAATGCCGCCGGAGGAAATCGAAGAGCATCTTCGTCATCTCCGGCTTGATCCGCTGTTCCCAATCCTGCACCCACACGTGGTTGTCCTCGTCGCCGTCGTAATCATCCGGGAACGAGGCTTCCAGGCTGAACCGGAGATTAAAGGTCTTTTCTTCGTGAAACATGCGCATCTCCTTGGCGGGTGGTCGTTGCGATCCTGCCGCAGGGCCGTCTATAATGGTGTCCGGACACAGGAGAACTTCATGCCCATCTTCGAATATCTCTGCCAGGAATGCAACCACCGGTTCGAGGCGATCGTGCAGGGCTCGACGACGCCGGCCTGCCCGTCGTGCAAGGCCACGAAACTGCAGAAGCAATTCTCGCCCTTTGGGGTAGGGGCCAACTCGGCCAACTCGGATTGGGCCAGTACGAGCGGGTCCGGCGCCTGCGGGTCTTGCGGGGATCCGCGAGGACCCGGTGCGTGTTCAATGAATTGACCGCGGTGAGTGACTCCGGCGAACAGGCCCTTTACCAGGCCATCCACACCATCTCGGAATCCGATCCCCTCATTAAATTGCTCCAGGAAGTGAAGCTGGGGCGGATGAAGCCGTCCGACCCGGGCTTGCGGGCCATCACGGAATCCTGGATCGGTACCTACAAGAAAGTGCTCGAGACTGCCGGTCTCGATCGAGGAGCCCTTGCGAGACTTGATCCCTCGCCTCGACTGGCTGTGCTGATCGATGCCGGTGTGCTGCCGGCTGACCATCCTGGCGCGGCCTCGCTGCGCGCCGCATTCGAGCAGGCCCTATCCAAGGCACCCGGGGCCTAGGCTGCCGTGCGAATACCATTGGCGTTAGTGGGCATGATCCTGTTGACGGGGCCGGTTACCGCATTTACCCAGGACGTCCAGTCCGTGCGCCCGCTTCGCGTCACGGCTCTCGGCGAATCAGTCCGATTCCTGCCGCAGGATACCCGCCTGCTGAATGACCCAGCCTCACTGGAACGGTTCCTGGATGCGCTCGACGGCGCCCCGCCGGACTGGGCGACAGTCTACGGCAAAGGCCACAATGACCCGGGTCACGACGACCGGCTGTTCGCCCTCAATCGCGAGCGGGACGCGAAGCGGGAAGGGAAGCCGGCGCTCGGCTGGCGGATTGCCTTTGTCTGGCACGGGGAGCTATCGGAGTATGACCCGAAAGCCGGAGGGTTCGGCGTGGCACTCGGGCCGAAGTTCACCCGGACCAGCTGGGGCGTGGTCCGATTCAAGGCCGAAGACCTGCCAGGAAATTTAATGGCGATTCCGAACCCCAGCTTGAGGAAGTCGCTCAGAAGGATGGTCGAGAAGGGAGAGCGGGTCGAGATCGACGTGGTCATCTCCGGAAAGTTGATCGCGGAGGAGTCGCTGATCTACGACTTTTCCCATGATGAGGCGGGCCTCGGCATGATCATGCCGGTGGTGCGGGTTGAGCGGATTGATTACGTGATGCGGTAAGCCTCCCTCTAGGAGGCATCCTTCGCGCAGCGGAAGCCGGTCCCGCTCTGGTGGTCGTCCGGGAATCCGTAATCCCGGTCGGTCGTGCGGAGGCTCGAGGCCGGCTTGAGCCAGGAGCCTCCCCGCACCACTTTGAGCAGCTTGCCGTCGGGCCCGCGGGGATTCTCACGGGGCGCACGAAGGTAGTAGTAGGGCTCGAACCAATCCTGCACCCATTCCGAGACGTTGCCGGCCATGTCCAGGAGTCCGTAGGGGCTGGCGCCCTCGGGCAGACTGCCGACGGGCAGCGTCAGCACCTCGCCCTTCAGGCCCCGCTCTCGTGAGATGCGCGCGCCCTCACCGTCCACCCAGAAGGCCTTCCACTCAAGAGTATCCTTGAAGTCGATCGTGCGCCCGGCCCAATAGCTGGCGCTGTTGGCCTTGTGAATGCTCCACTCATTGCCCCAGGGATAGAGCCGGGCGTTCGTGCCGCGCGCGGCCTTTTCCCATTCCGCTTCGGTCGGGAGCCGCTTGCCCGCCCAGGCGCAGTAGGCCACGGCGTCATGCCAACTGACGTTGACGACGGGATGGGCGTCGCTTCCGGGAAACGGGCGGCCGTCGATCCAGAGCGTGATCGAGGGGTTCGGATGCGTCGGCAGCGCATGGCCCGTGGCCTTCACGAATTGTTCGTACCGGGCGTTGGTCACCTCGTGGCGGTCGATGAGAAACGCACGGAGAAAGACCGCGCGTTGCGGCCGCTCATCCGTCAAGCCTTCCCCCGAAGGACTGCCCATGAGGAAGTCGCCGGCCGGGATCAAGACCATGTCGGCGTTATCCATGGGTCTGGGCGCCGGCGCCCGGCAGGCCGAGAGGACGAGCAGCAGCGCAAGGGCGGGGATGAATGTATGGATGGTCACGAACGGGGTTTCTTTAGCCCGCACGAATTCGCGATGCCGTCCCGGAAGCGGAGCCAGAGCGACAGGCTCTTCCTGAGGCAGGCCAGGACCGCCCGCTGTTGAGCCGCGGTCACGGCGTGACCCACCACCATGTCGTAGGCGTCGTGCCGGTGCCCGGCCTCGACCGCCTGATGCGCGCGTATCAGGTCCATGGAGGCGGGCGGCACGCCGTGGTGGCGGACCAGCGGATGATCGGCGATGACGGCCTCGATCTCATCCTTGGACTTGGCCCGTCCCGGAGCCAGGATTTCGCGCCGATCCTTGACGCTGCCCTCGACGAAGATCGTGAGGGCGGCGGCCCCGATGACCCAGTCGCGGCGGTTCGACACGGCGTCCAGCCAGGCGCGGTAGGCGCGGCTGGCCGGCAACAGCCGCACCTGCTCGAAGTCCTTGGCGCTGAACCCCAGCCCGTCCATCATGGCGAGGAACAAGTCGGGGTGCGATTTGCCGAGGGACAGTCCGCCCGTGTCTTCCTCATAAATATTGTCGGCCAGCATCCGGCGGACCGGGGCCGGCGGATTGTGGCCGTGGATGCGGGCCAGGAACACCGGGAAGTCCCGCACGTACACGGCGTACTCCTGCTGGAAATGGATCTTGAGCTGGTTCTTCGTGAGACTGCCATCGGCGAATTGCGGCCAGGCCCAATGGTGCTTGCGGTCCATCAGGCCGAGCAGCTGTTCGCGGAATTGAGCGGCAGGGAAGGCCTTCATCGCGCGCCTTGCTTTCCTTTCCATCGCGTCGTTAGAATCTGCCGACCGACAAACGACTATGGACCCCATTACGATTCAAAACCCCGACGAGATCCTTACCCTGCTGGCCGACGTCGCCTTGCGGGGGAAGGGCTTCACCACGGAGAGCCTGCTCGACCGTGTGCTGGATGAAGGGTTCATGGAACCCATCTATCTCAACGCGAGCGGGGAAGACCCCGACGCGTTTTACAAGGGCCAGCCGAATGCCTGGGCAATCTACCAGGTCCGCGAGTGGAAACGCGTGCTGACGGTCTCCGGTGGACCGGGCAAGGAGCGGCGCGTGCAAATCACCGAAACACCCTGACCCTTCCGCAGTGTAGTAAGCACCCGTCGAAATTGCAACGAACCAGCGGTTGCGCTGGCGCAGGCCTGCACCTACAATGATCCTGTGAGTTCACTCGTCCGGAGGCAGGCATGCTTAAAGAGGTGATCCTGGGAACCCTTGGAGCGGCTCTCGCGCTGGCGGGGCTCACGACGCTCAAGTCCTGTCCCATGATCAACGTCGTCGAAACGGGCCGCACTCCGGAATACCCGGACCTCCAACCCAGGCAGTACCAGGTCCGCAAGGACCAGGTGTTCGAGGCCGCCTTGCGTGCCGTCGGGGCATTGCCCCGCTGGTCCGTGGTAACAACCAGTCCCGGGCAGGGGGAAATTCGTGCGGAAGCCACGACGAGGCTGCTTCGATTCGTGGACGACGTCGTGATTCGTGTCGAGGAACAGGCCGGCATGACGGTCGTCAACGTCCGCTCTGCTTCGCGCGTAGGCCGCAGCGACTTCGGCCAGAATGCCCGCAACGTGCGCGCGTTCTTCGATGAACTGGACCGCCAGATGGAGGACAGGGAGCACCTTCGGGCTCCCGGGCAGTGACGCGCATGGCCTTGGTGAAACTGATCCAGCCCAGCGACCCCGGCGAACTGGCATTCGTCAAGAGCCTGCTGGACGGCAACGACATTGACTATGTCGTCCGCAACGAACATTTTGGCAGCCTCTACGCCGGCGTGGCATCGCTGGCCTGCGCGGTGATGGTGCAGGACTGGGAATTTAAGCGGGCTGCCATCCTGTTGAGCAAACTGCGCGAGGGACCGCCATCGGATCCGGAGGCCGGGTAACGAGGCTAAGAACCCTGGGGTGTCGGGGCCGGCGCCTGTGCCGGTTCTTGCGAACGCAGCCGTTCGCGGGCGCCGTAGTACCATCCGCCGACGAGGGCATCCTCCTCGAAATAGAGGTAGTGGTGCTTGATCTTCGACGCGCTGATCCAGTCCTCAAAAATCCATTCTTCACGCCGGATGCCGTCGTCCGTATAGGTCACGTTGATGGTGTAGGGGGAGCCCCAGGCCTCCAACACTTGTTGTTTCGTCATCCCGACCATGACTTCCCCGCGGGCTATGTGTTTTTCAAACGTGGGATCCAGCAGGCGCGGGAGAAACCGGAAGGCCAGCATGCTGATCAGGAACAGGGCAAAAAACGCGTACACAGTCAGGCGCACGGGCCGCCGGCACAGGAAGGGTGTGTCGTCGTCTGACGTGTCCGAGCGTGTTTCTTCGGGATGGTCGGTCGAAGTCATGGCCATGATGCTATGGGAGTCAGTGTAGATGGTCGTCGAGGTTGAAAGCAATCCCAACTGCGAGAGCAGCCTCTATGCCCGCTTCAAGGATTCGGGCCCGGTCCGGCGCGTGGAGCAGGTCCGGACGTTCGAACGGCGGGCGGAGGGCGAATGGTGCTGGGTGACCGGGTGGACCGACGATCCGGAGAATCCCCGCTGCGCCGCCCATGGGCAACTGGTCGAGGATTCCGGTGCCGGTCTGACCTACGTGGTGTTCGGCGGCCTCTGGGGCATCAGGCTGAAACCTGTCGGGCTGGATGAGGACTGGAACCTCGAGAGCCGGAACCAATGGGGTGAACCGTACCTGGCGCTGGCGGACCAGCGCGATATCCGCTATGCGGAGCAGACGGGCGGCTGAGGGCGCGTGCAAGTCGGCCGGGATCGAGAGAACGTTTATCGCAGGATGGTCAAAAAGACCGTTCAGCGAGGCCGCAGCGAGCGAGGAGTCGAGGCGTGCTTTGTTCTGCACGTTGAGGCTCCGAGCGATGCGAGAACGACGCTGGCGGTCTTTTTCAACATCCTGTCAGTCGGCGTACTTGGGGACGGGGATTTTCTTGGCGGGCTTGGGCGGCGCCACCCGCGTGGCGAATTCGTTCGAGAAGGGGTTCAGGACCGGTTCGTGCGTCAGCCGTTGCTTCTCCCTGACCGTTTTCAGACTGTGGACGCCGATTTCCACGCGATCGATGAGCACCTGCGGGGTCAGAAATTCCGGCAGGCCCTGCAGGGCGAACATCTGGAAGGTCAACGACCAGTCGAGCCGTTCCCGGTTCGGCTCCCTCACGATGGCCCGCGCCGCGGCTGACGGGGCGCCCTTGAAGACCAGCACCATGATGTTGGAACGGAAGGCCGGGGCGCTCGGTTCCGTGGGCGGTTTGAGTTCCGGCACGAGCGCGGGGATCTTGACGATCGGCACCGGCGGGTTGAACTCGATATCCACCAAATTGACCCACATCATCGGCGAGATGGAAATGTCCTCGGGGTCCGTCACGTAGGCGAAGGAATAGCGCACGTCCACGCCGTCGCGCTTGTACGTATAGACGTCCTCCCCGTTTTGCGGACCGACCTGTCTCTTGTAGGACTTCTCCCAGTCGGCAAAGGGGTAATAGCGGTAGAACCGGAGGGCCGACTTCTTGTCGCGGACCGCTTGCGGAGGACCGAGCTTCTCCCGCAATTCCGCCTGGGTCAGGCCCAGGTAGCCGTCCCCGAGGACCGCGGTCGCGAAGGCTGCTCCGGAAGGCGCGAGCAGAACGGCGAAGGCGGCAAGCGACACTAGAGATCGGAAAAAACAGCGTATCAATGGCACCTCGATGAGCCAATTCATCCTAAGAGATCGCGTAAATTCTTGTCAATGACCGTAACTTGCGCCGCTATTGAGCATCCCGTATGATGACCGGAACAGTTTTCGGAGAATCCTAAGCGGATCAGAGGGTTAGGCGGTTTTGCGATGAACAAGGTCAACTCCACCGAAGGCGCAGGGCAACTCGAGGCTCTGATCCGCCGGCGCATTGTCGTTTTGGACGGGGCGATGGGCACGATGATCCAGCAGCGCAAGCTGGACGAGGCCTCGTTCCGTGGCCAACGGTTCAAGGATTGGAAGAAGGACCTCAAGGGGCATAACGATCTCCTGAACCTGACGCAGCCGGAGATCATCGTGGAGATCCATCGCCAGTACCTTGAGGCGGGCGCCGACCTCATCGAGACGAACACGTTCAACTCGCAGGCAATTTCGCTGGCCGACTACGGGATGGAATCGCTGGGCTACGAGTTATCGAAGGCCGGCGCCGACTGCGCGCGCCGGGCGGTGGAAGACGTCCGCGCCAGGCAGAAGGACCGGCAGTGTTTCGTGGCCGGCGCGATCGGCCCGACGACGAAGACCTCGTCCATCTCCACGGATATCAACAGCCCGGCATCGCGGGGAGCGACCTTCGATGAACTGGTGGCGGCCTATCGCGACCAGGCGCGGGGCCTGCTCGACGGGGGCGCCGATGTGTTGCTGGTCGAGACCATCTTCGACACGTTGAACGCCAAGGCGGCCTTCTTCGCCATTGAACGGGTGTTCGACGAAACCGGGCGGCGCGTTCCGCTGATGGCCTCGGTGACCTTCATCCAGGCCGGCAGCAACCGGGGCGTGACGGGACAGACCGTCGAGGCCTTCTGGAATTCGATTTCCCACGTGCCGCTCCTGAGCGTCGGGATCAACTGCGCCCTGGGGCCGCGCGAGATGAGGCCGCTCATCGAGGAGCTGTCGCAGATCGCGCCGGTCTACGTGAGCAGCCATCCCAACGCCGGCCTGCCGAACCCGCTCCTGCCGACGGGCTTTCCGGAGACGCCCGACAGCCTTGCGCCGCAGCTACAAGAATGGGCACGACGCGGGTGGCTCAACATCGTCGGCGGCTGCTGCGGGACCACCCCCGCGCACATCAAGCTGATCGCCGAGTCCGTCCGTGGACTGCCTCCGCGCACGATTCCGACCATCGAGCCGCTGACGCGGCTGAGCGGGCTCGAGGCGGTCACGATCAGGCCCGACTCCAATTTCGTGAACATCGGGGAGCGGACCAACGTGACCGGCTCGCCCGCCTTCTCGAAGCTGATCCTGACCGGCGACTACGACCAGGCCCTGTCGGTGGCGAGACAGCAAGTAGTGGGCGGCGCGCAGATCATCGATATCAACATGGAC
>JBFGRH010000002.1:0-29702 GCA_041563795.1 Nitrospiraceae bacterium
CACGGCGATCGCCGTGAACCCATTGGTCGGCCTGGAGGAACTTGACTTCGAGGACGCGATCCGTCGAACGGAACAGTACTGGGGCGGGCGCGGCTACCTGGACAACAGCCAGTACCGTGCCTACTACCGGCAGGGACGCATTACCGACCAGCACGTGGAGGCCGTGCTCAGTCCACTCGTTCAGGACGATGTGGTCGTGCTCGGCTCGCGTCGGATTTCCCACCGCGACGCGCTTCGAGCGCACTTTGTCGACGGAATCACCGCGCCGGCCCAGGAAGCCCTGGAGGCGCTGATCGACAACGACCCGGAGCGTCCGGTGCTGGAATCACTGGCGGATCGCCTGCGGACCGGCCTTCGACCGGAGACCGTGGAGGCACTGGTGCGGCGCCAGGTCCAGGCGGACCGCCAGGCCCTGGGTCACCACCTCACGCTGGCAGGCTGGTGCGACCGGACGCTGGGCACTCAGCTCTCGGCGGATCTCGACGGGGAAATGATCCGATGGTGCTCGGCCTACCTCGACGAAGGGCAGGCGGCGTGGCCGATGCCCAGGCGCGAAGAAACGTTTTTCGGGGCGTGGAAGCACCTGGGGAGTGGCGCGCTGGACGGGCGGCTGAGGGGGATTCCGGATCAGCGCGCCAAGCTGGCCGCCCTGGCGGATCGTCCGGAGGACGCCATCTTGCAGGCGTTGGAAAACCTGGGACTTCCCCGTACGATCTGGCTGGAATATCTGTCGCGCCACCTCACCAGATTGCCCGGCTGGGCCGGGTACATCCGATGGCGGGCCGAGCAACCGGACCCCGTGTCGGCCGAATGGGCCCGGGCCTTCCCCGTCGATCTGGTGCAGTATCTGGCGGTCCGGTTATGGAACGAGCAGGAACTGGTGGAGGCGGCGTGCGGGGCGCGTCTCGGGTTCGAGGGAACCTACGGCGCGATGTCCGCCTACATGCAGCGCCAGCCGACCACCTTTTGGTTCAGGCGGGAATGGGTTGCCGGACGACTCACGGAGTGGACGAGGCGACGAGCCGATCGACTGGCGCACGGATGGCCCGCGGCCGGAGAAGAGCAGTGGCATGCGCTGGCCGCCGCGTGGACGGCGGAATGCGAGGGGCGAGCGCACCACGCCGCCGCGAGAGGGGGGGCGTGGCGCTTGCGGGCGCTGGCCAAGAGCCTGGATCTGGGAACGACCGTCTTGCTGGATGCCCCCCCCGAGGCGCTGCGCGCTCTGTTGGGCTGGCTGGACGGCTTCCCTGAATCCCAGCACGGCCCGCGTTGGCTGAAGGCGCTGGAAGCGGGGTACGACGAGCATCTCCTGAACCGACTGACGGCGCACCGACAGCGCACGGGGGGTGCGACCCCCGCGGTGGTACGTCCCCTTGCCCAGGCCGTCTTTTGCATCGATGTCCGCTCGGAATGCTTCCGCCGTCATCTCGAGGAAATCGGCGGGTACGAGACACTGGGCTTCGCGGGGTTCTTTATCTGCTTCATCCGCTACCGGGGGCTTGACCGCCGGCACGACGTCAACAGTTTCCCGGTGATCATGAAGGCCAAGAACGTGATCCGGGAAATTCCCCGCTCCGCCCACGCGGCGGAGGTGCCCCGGTACCGGGCCGGGGCGCAGTTCATCCGCGCGATCCGCCATCTCCTGCACGACCTGAAGGAGCATGTGATCACCCCCTATGTCATGGTGGAGTCCCTCGGCTGGTTCTACAATCTTCCGTTCATCGGCAAAGCCCTCGTTCCCATCTGGTTCAAGCGGGCGAGCGCCTGGCTGCGGGATCGTGTGACATCGCGCATCGCCACCACGCTGACCGTGGATAAGCTGCCGCGCGAAGAGGTGGGGGAAATGCTGGCAGCCGAACAGCGCGCCGTGATCCGGCGGGCCCTGCGTGAACGGTTCAATCTGAGCGGCTCGCGCCTGTCGCCCGAGCTGGTTGAATCGCTGCGCCTGCAGGCCCTGGGGGAGCAGCCGGCAACTCAATCGGTCAGGTTCCCCGGGTTGCCCGAGCGCCAACAGGCGGAACTGCTACAGGCATTGCGCGAGGAGTATCGGATCGGCTCGAGGTGGATGGGAACCCAGATGGCGCAGATTACCCAAACAGGGTTGACGCTCGAGGAGCAGGTGGTCACGGTCGGACTGGCCCTGCGCATGATGGGATTGACCGGCAACTTTGCGCGGCTCGTCGTCTTTGTCGCGCACGGAAGCACGATGGATAACAACCCGCATGAATCGGCCTATGAGTGCGGGGCCTGTGGTGGCAATGACGGCAACGCCAACACGCGGCTGCTGGCCGCGATGGGCAACAAGCCGCAGGTGCGCGAGCAGTTGAAGAAGAACGGCCTGTTTATCCCGGAGGACACCTACTTCCTGGGCGGTCAGGTCGACACCTGCACGGACGACTTGCAGTTGTTCGACTTGGAGGATGTGCCGGCCACGCACCGCAAGGATCTCCATCGGTTTCTGGGCGACGTCAAGGAGGCCGGGCTGCAGACGAGCTGCGAGCGCCTGGCGCTCTTGCCCGACGTGGGACGGCGCGTCTCGCCGTCCCAGGCGGCAGCGTTGACCCTGCAACGGAGTACGGATTGGAGCCAGGTTCGTCCGGAGTGGGGGTTGGCGGGCAATGCGGCCGTGGTGGTGGGCCGCCGCCAGTTGACCCAGGGACTGGACCTCGAGGGACGCGTCTTCCTGCACTCCTACGACTGGCGGGAAGATCCGGAGTTGAAGGCGCTCGAAATCATCCTGACCGCGCCCGGACAGGTGATGGAGTGGATCAACCTGGGGTACTATTTCTCGACGGTGGACAACGACACGTTCGGGGCGGGGAACAAGATCTATCACAATGTCGTCGGCCGTCTCGGTGTCATGCTTGGCACGCAGAGCGATCTTCGCTTGGGCCTGCCCCGGCAATCCATCATGGACGGCGACCGTCCGTACCACGAACCGATGCGTCTGCTGCTGATCGTGGAGGCTCCGCGTGAACGGATCGATACGCTCATCCGTCGGCATCCGATCCTGCAGCGGTTTTACCGGAACCGGTGGGTGCGTCTGGTCAACCTCGAGCCCGCGGAAGGCATCTTTTACCGGTATCACCACAAGGATGGCTGGGAGCGCGCGGTTCTGTAACGGGCCGTCCATGTTGCCGTAATACCCCCCTGATAGAAGGTTGCGGAGGATGGCTGGAGAACAAGGCGTGGGGATGCCACTCAAAACCGCACACTACACCGATACCCAGCGCATGAGCTTGCGCTCGCAGGTCTTGTTGGCCAGCGAGGCGGTCGCGCCCTATTGGCCCATGCGCACCTTCATTCACCATAACCCGCTGCATGAGTTGGAAACGCTCCGTTTCCAGGAGGCGGTCGAGGAGGGGGCGCGCGTGCTCGGAGGCCGGGGGTACCTGCCGAACGAGCAGTATCGCCGGTTTTTCCAGGAAGGCCGTATTCGACCTGCAGATGTGGACGCGGTTCTGCGCCCGCTGGCGCGGGATGCATCCGTCGAGATCGGAGGCCGCACGGTGTCCCATCTCGACGTGCTCCGGGTCCACCTGCTCCACGGAATCGGCGCGCCCGGGGCGGAGAACCTGGAGGCGCTCGTCGAGCAGGACCCGGAACGGGAGGTGCTGCTCGATGTGATGCGGATCCTCGATGCGCGATACGCAGGCCCGGGAAGCGACGACCTGGTGCGGATCGCGGTCGGGGAGGACATCGCGGCACTCGGCCGGACGCGGAACCTGGCTTCCTGGTGCGACGGGACCCTGGGCACCACTCTGGCTGGCGAGATCAACGATGACATGACCCGATGGTGTGCGGCGTTCCTGGATGAAGGCCAGGCGACCTGGGCGATGCCGTTGCGCGAACGGAGCTTCTACGGAGCCTGGAAATCGCTGGCCCGGAATGATCTGAATCGCTTGCTCCGTCGCCACCGGCCATGGATGCGTCACGCGGAAGACCTGCCGGACTTGCCGGAGGATGCGATCCTCGAAGTGCTGACCGATCTGCGTCTCCCCGAGAACCTGTGGTCGGCCTATTTCACCATCCATCTAGCAGCCCTGCCCGGGTGGTCGGCGTTCATCAAGTGGCGGGCGGATCAGCAGAACTCCGCGTGGGAACGGGCCTATCCGATCAGCCTGGTGAAGTACCTCGCCGTGCGCTTGTTCCATGAGCGCGCAGCGGTTGGGCAGGTCTGTCGGGAGGAATTGGACATCGAAGGCACCTTCGACGCCGTGCGCAATTATATGGAAGCCTATCCCCTGGCCTACTACCTGAGACGGGAGCGGGTGGCCGGACGTCTCCCGGTTCATTGGGCCAGGCAGGTCGACAGGCTGCGCGATCGTTGGTCCGTGGCGGAGCGCCAGTCGTGGGACGTCCACCAGTCATGGGACGATCTCGCCAGACGGTGCATGGCCGGTACCGCAGACCTGGATCGGCGCGCGCTCGTTCAGTCTGAAGCCTGGCGTCTCGTGACACTGTCCAGGGCGCTCGGGATGGCCCCTTCGAGCTTGGCTGCCTCCCCGATCGAACGCCTGACGGCGCTGCTGAACTGGCTGGACGGGTTCCCGGAGTCTCATCACGGGCCGTACTGGCTGAAGGCACTGGAGGCGGGCTATCAGGCTCAGTTGTTGAGCCAGGTTGCGGTCAACGCAAGAGCGCTTCGCACACAGGGTCAGGATGATGCTCCGGCACCGAAGGCAGCTCCGGACATGCGGCCCCAGGCGCAGGCCGTCTTCTGCATTGATGTCCGCTCAGAGCCCTTCCGCCGTCATCTTGAAACGGTTGGCAGCTACGAGACCTACGGTTTTGCCGGATTTTTCATCTGCTTCATCCGCTACCTCGCGTTCGGCAGCCATCATGAGACGGATCAGTTCCCCGTGATCATGAAGGCCCGCAATCACGTGCGGGAGGTTCCCCGTTCCTATCATGGTGAAATTCTCCCGCGACATCGCGTCGGTGCGCAACTCCTTCGTGCCGCGCAGACGCTCGTCCACGATCTCAAGGAAAACGTCGTCACCGCATACGTCATGGTGGAGACGCTGGGATGGTTCTACCATCTGCCCTTCATCGGGAAGACCCTGTTCCCGGCTTGGTATCGCAAGCTGGGCGGCTGGTTTAACCGGCTGGTGGCGCCTCCGGTCTCGACCACGCTGACGGTCGACAAGCTGTCCAAGGACGAAGCCAACGAAATGGTGGCCAGTGAACAGCGTGCGGCAGTGCGCCAGGCGCTGTTGGAGCGACTGGGCTTGCACGGCTCACCGGTTTCCCAGGACCTGGTGGAGGCCTTGCGCTTGCAGGCGTTGAACGGGGATGAGACGACGTCGCCGCTCATGAACGGAACGCTCCGCCTCGCGGATCTGTCGACCGATGAAATCGCCGCGTTTGTCGGAGATCTCAGGCGGCAGTATGGGTTGGAACAGCGGTGGGTCTCGGTGCAAAAGGAGCGGATCACCCGGGTGGGGTTCACCCTCGAGGAACAGGTGTTTACGGTCGAGACTGCGTTGAGGATGATGGGGCTGACGCGCAACTTCGCGCGGCTGGTGCTGTTCTGCGCGCACGGGAGCACCTCGGACAATAATCCCTTCGAGTCCGCCCTGGATTGCGGCGCCTGCGGAGGCAACGAGGGGACACCGAACGCGCGCGTGCTTGCCGCGATGGCAAACAAACAAGTCGTGAGGGATCGGCTGGCCAAGAACGGCCTGGAGATCCCTCCCGACACGCACTTCCTGGCCGGGCAGGTGGATACGACGACGGACAAAGTCCAGCTCTTCGACCTGGAGGATGCGCCGCCGACCCACCGGAAGGACCTGGTCCAGCTCCTGGAGGACCTGCGGGTGGCCGGCCGGCTCACCAGCCAGTGGCGCCTCGCAAAACTCCCGGACGTGGCGGCCGTGCTCCCGCCGTCCGAGGCCTCGACGAAGGCGTTTCATCGGAGTTCCGACTGGAGCCAGGTCCGACCCGAATGGGGGCTGTCCGGCAATGCCGCCTTCCTCATTACCCGGCGTGACGTGCTCAAGTCGGTCGACCTGGACGGCCGCGCGTTTCTGCACTCCTATGATTACCGTGAGGACCCGTCGAGCCGGTTATTGGAGATTCTCCTGACGGCCCCGCAGGTGGTGACACAATGGATCAACATGGAGCATTATTTCTCGACGGTGGATAATGACGTCTACGGCGCGGGCAGCAAGATCTACCACAACGTGGTCGGCCGTCTCGGCGTCATGTCGGGAACGCAAAGCGACCTGCGCATCGGGCTGGCCTGGCAGACGGTGATGACGGGGGACACTCCGTACCATGAGCCGGTGCGCTTGCTGACGCTGGTCGAGGCACCGCGCGCGCGGCTCGACAAACTCATCCACCAGCATGAGGTCCTGAAGCGTTTCTATCACAACGAATGGGTCCACCTCATTGCGCTTGAGCGGGAAGAGGGCGTGTTGTATCGTTATCTGCCGACGGGCGCCTGGACTCAGATCGACTGCGATCACTAAGAGGCTGATGAAAGGAGTTTCACTATGGGCGAGCTAGTGCTGCATCCGATGAAGGAAATCCGCGTGGTGGTCTCGGGCGAGCACCGGGCCTTCGTGACGGAGCTGCTGGACAAGGTCCAGGCCAGCGGGTACACGATCATCGGCAACATCTCCGGCAAAGGACACCATGGATTTCGCGAAGCCCACTTCATGTTCGGTGAGATGGAGAGCCTCGTGATGATCATGACGGTGGTGGCGGAAGAAAAGGTGGCCCCGATCCTGGCCGGGCTCAGGCCGCTCTTTGACCGGCATTCCGGCGTGATGTTCGTGTCCGACGTCACCGTCAGCCGGCGCGAGCATTTCTAGGGCCGCTTGGCGCGGAGCCTTTATTCCAGCAGCTTTTTCCTGGCGGCGTCGAAGATCGCCACCACGGCCGGATGCTTGAGCTTCCGTTCGACCGTGATGGCGTAGAACCGCTGCTTCAGCGTCGGCACCCGGCCCAGCACCTCCACCCGATACTGCCGCTTGATCTCCCGTTCGATGACCGTGGGGCCCGGAAAAATTCCGTGTCCGGCCTGTCCGAATGCTTTGAGCGTCGCGCTGTCTTCGAATTCACCCCGCACCACCGGATGGATCCCCTGGGCATGAAACCAATCATCCATGGAGCGACGCAACGCGGCATTCCGCATGGGCAGCAGGAACGGGGCGCCATCGAGAGAGCCGGGAAGGTTCCGGGAATGCTTGCGCGCAAGGGGAGTGCTGGCGAACAGCGACACCGTCGATTCTCCCATCACGTGGCTGTAGGCATGGACCTTGACCGTGGGGGGCACCGGATGATCGGCCAGCACGATATCCAGGCCATGGATCGAAAGTTCGGCCAATAAGCGGTCCAATTTGTCCTCCCAGCACACGAGCTGGACCCGCTGGGGCAGTTTGAACACGGTTTCCAACAGGCGGGACGTCAGGAGTTTGGGCACCGAATCCGCCACGCCGACCATGAGCTTCATCGGCCGTCCCGTATCGCGCCCTTTCATCGCGCTGCTCAGTTCCTTTCCGAGAGAGAAGATCTCCTCCGCATAACGGAACACGATCCGTCCGGCCTCCGTCAGCACCAGCTGGCGGCCGGACTTCACGAACAGTTTTTCCCCCAGCGACAGCTCGAGTGCGCGAATCTGTCCGCTGATGGTCGGCTGTGCGAGGTGCAACTCCTCGCAGGCTTTGGCGACGCTCCCGTGCTTGGCCACCGACCAGAAATAGAGCAAATGATGATAATTCAGCCATTCCATGTCCATGAGCATACATCGGTTTAAACGATGTATGGAACAGAAATTATCTATTTGTCGATGAGATTCAAGGTTGTGTAGGGTGCGGCCTCGCGTTGAGCGAAAAGGCCCGTCGGAGCGCCGATGACGGGCCAGAGCGAAGAAGCGGCGCAACGGGGCCGGGGGCGGCTCCTCAACTATTCACCCTTGCTGCTTTAAGGGAGGTTCGCGATGGGTAAGCAACATGTTGTCACGATGATTCCGGGGGAAGGCACCGGCCCGGAAATCTGCGAAGCGGTCCGCACGGTGATCGACGCCAGCGGCGTCAATATCAAGTGGGAGTACGAAGACATCGGGTTGGATTGTCTGGAGAAGCACGGCACGCTGCTGCCGGACAAGACCATCCAGAGCATCGCCAAGAACAAGGTGGCGTTGAAGGGGCCGACGACCACTCCGGTGGGGACGGGACACAAGAGTGCCAATGTGACGCTCCGGAAGGTCTTCGACCTGTACGCGAACGTCCGGCCGGCCAAGCTGATCCCGGTGCTGAAGCGGCCCTGGGACAAGATCGATATCATCAATTTCCGCGAGAACACGGAAGATTGCTACGCGGCGATCGAGCACATGGTGTCCGACGAAGTGGCTCAGTGCTTGAAGGTCATCACCTGGCCGGGTTCCTACCGCATCGCGGACTTCGCCTTCAAGTGGGCGAAGGAGAACGGACGCAAGAAGGTCTATTGCGTGCACAAGGCCAACATCATGAAGATGACCGACGGGCTGTTTCTGGACGCGTTCAGGGAGGTGGCCAAGAAATATCCCGACATCGAGAGCGGCGACGTGATCGTGGACAATTGCTGCATGCAGCTGGTGAAAAACCCGGGCCAGTTCGACTGTCTGGTGCTGCCGAATCTGTACGGCGACATCCTGACGGACCTCTGTGCCGGTCTCGTCGGCGGGCTGGGCTTTGCGCCGGGGGCCAACGTGGGCGACAACTGCGCGATCTTCGAGGCCGTGCATGGGTCGGCCCCGAAATATGCCGGTCAGAAGAAGGTCAACCCATCGGCGGTGCTGGTCTCCGGCATCATGATGCTCCGGTGGTTGAAGGAGACGGAGGCGGCCGACCGGATCCAGGAAGCCATGTTCGCCGTGCTCGACGAGCGCAAGCACGTGACCTACGACGTCGGAGGCACGGCGAAAACGGACGAGTATGCGCGGGCGATCGTGGACAAGATGCTCGTGAAAGTCTGACGGCGACGTGACTCATTAATCAGGAAGGAGAATCCAATGCCAACGTTCACAGAAACTGCAAAAGCGACGAAGAAGAAGAGGGACATCAAGCTGGTCGGGGTGGACATGTACATCATCACCGAAAAAGGCATCCCGAAATTCGACGACATCGGCCCGTTCAAGTGCGAGTTCATCTCAAACCGCGGCACCAAGGTCTGGCCGGGCTTCGTGAGCCCCGACCTGCTGATGGTGAACTGGTATCGCTGTCGGTTCATGGCGACCAAGGACGTGAAGGACGCCGACGTGAATTCCTTCCTGGACACGTTGACCAGGAACGGCTGGTGGTGGTCTGCCGTCCAGAAACTCTGGAACTACGACGGCGAGGCCGGCTTCAGCAAGGCGTATTAGGACCGAATGGGAACCCCGGCCGCTCAATGCGGACCGGGGTTTCCTGTTTACGGCCGGGCGCTCTCAGCCCAACGAAGGACGGGATGGGCGATGTGGCGAGATGACATCTCCGCGCATGTGATGGACACCCGCGTATGAATCACCTGCGGGCGCTGGAAGACCAGAGCGTCTACATTCTTCGGGAAGCGTACCAGCACTTCACCGGCCTGGCCATGCTCTGGTCCATGGGCAAGGACTCCACGGCCCTGCTCTGGCTGGCGCGGAAGGCGTTCTTCGGCCACGTGCCGTTCCCGCTGATCCATATCGACACCGGCTATGAGATGCCGGAGCTGATCGAGTATCGAGACCGCATCTGCCAGGAGTGGCGTCTGCGTCTCGTGGTGGGGCAAAACCGGGACGCGCTCGCCGCCGGCATGAATCACACGCTGGGGAGGGTGACGTGCTGCACGGCGCTCAAGATCGACGCGCTCAAGCAGACGATCGCCGCCCATAAGTTCACGGCGGTCATTCTCGGTATTCGGGCTGATGAAGAGGGCACGCGGGCCAAGGAACGGTATTTCTCGGCGCGCGATACGCATGGGGAATGGGACTTCCGCGACCAGCCTCCCGAGCTCTGGGACCAATACAAGACGTCGTTCCCGGAAGGCCACCACGTGCGCGTTCATCCGTTGCTCGACTGGACCGAGTTGAACGTGTGGGAATATCTCCAGGCTGAACAGGTGCCCGTCCCGAACCTGTACTTTGATCGGGGTGACGGGACGCGCTATCGGAGCCTGGGGTGCGTCCCATGCACCGCCTCGGTCCGTTCCCCGGCATGCTCTGTCGGGCAAGTCATCGAGGAACTCCGCCTGACGACGATCGCCGAACGGGCCGGGCGTGCGCAGGATGAGGGGCGCGGCATGGAAACGCTCCGGAAGCTCGGCCACATGTAGCCGTTGAGATGGACGCGGCGGCGGAGTCTGATTCCACGGCGTTCCCGACCCGAACGACCATGCACGATGCGAGGTGACGACATGAAATTTCCTTGGACGCCACGAGCCCCTGCTGCTGAGTCCTCCACCCGCGCCGAACCTGAAGGGCTGGGCAAATATTCCGACGCGGTACGGGAGCAGATTGCGAAGAAGGCCTACGAGCTCCACGAGTTGCACGGATCGCAGCAAGGCCGCGACCTGGACGACTGGCTGGCGGCGGAAGAGATGGTCATGAGGGAAATACAGAAGGCCCGCAAATAAGCGGAAGGCCTGCTGTGTAATCGAGCAAGTATTGCGACCGCGGGAGCGCGGTCCGTCCAGGCCGCAGCACCGCAACACCTTTTATGGTTGGCAGGGGGCACGACATGATCAGGTATGAAATCAGGGTAATCCTGTTGCTTATTCTCCTTGGCCTTTCGTCGTTGATGGTGGCCCCTCTTGCGCTCGCACGAGGCGCGTCGCCGGTTCCCCCCCCATCCGAGCCCGGTCGCGAGTCTCAGGTCGCCGCCGAGCACGTCATCCTCTTTGTTCTGGAGGGCATCGGGCAGGACTCCCTCAAGGCCGGACCGATGCCGGTGCTGAGCCGTTTGGTGAAGGGAGGGGCCGTCACCTGGTCGGCCCAGACTGTCTCGCCCCCGCACCGGTTACCGGCCATGGCGTCCCTGTTCACAGGGCTGCCGGTCGAACGACATCACATCACGTGGACCGCGTTCGAGTTCAGCCGGGGATACCCTCGACCTCCCATGCTCTTCGATTATCTCGATCTCAGCGGCGGGAAGGACAGCGCAATCTTTTTCATGGACGAGTCGCTCCTCCAGCTGGCCAGGCCTGCCTCGTATATCGACTACCAGGTCTGCGGCCGGCTTCGGACCGAGTGCCGCGCCTCAACGATCGTGCGATACGTCCAGGATTACCTCAGGAAGGGCAAGGTGGGCGGGTACGGCCATTATGTCTATACACTCCCGCACGTCCTGGTCGTCCACTTGCCGGACGCGGGCTTTGCCGAGGAAGCGGAAGGCCCGAACTCCGGCGCCTATCGCGCGGGGCTCCAGGAGGTGGACCGGGCGATGGGGGCGATCCTCGACCAGTACAAGGAACTGGGCCTGCTCGCGCGCACGGCCGTGTTTGTCACGTCCTTGAGTGGACCCGGCGCGACGACGCGGGTGGCGGCGAACGGTGAGTCCATGACGGTCGCATCGCGGGTCCCATGGATTGCGTCCGGGGCTGGAATCAAAGCAGGCCATGTCATTCAACAGCCGGTTTCCATTCTCGACACAGGGGCCACGGTCATGCGGACATTTGGGTTGACGACGCACACCGATTGGGAGAGTCGCGTGGTCGGGGAAATTTTTCGCGACGGGGCTGTCACCCCCTCTCGACAGAGAAAGGAACGGTAATCGCTCATGACCAGTTCAACAAAGGAACCGTTTTCCGGCTGGGAATCCCTGGTGCGAGGCGTGAGCGTCGTGCTCCTCATCGCGGCCGTGGCGATGGAGCCCGCCGCCACCGCAGATGCGACCCAAGCGGCCGACCCGGCCCACGCCATTACCATAGACCCGACGGCATTGGTGCCGCAGGGTTGGTGGCACGTGCCGGGGGTGACTCCCTTGATCTGGACCTCCGATCCTGAGACGTCCGATGCCTACCGGACCTCGGAACCGCGCGTGCTCCAGTTGAAGCCGGGAGAGTACAAGTTCGTCAGCTTCACCTTTGACTTTCCCTTTGCGGTAACGCTGGAGGGGAAGGTGGAATATTCGCCGTCACTCAACCAATGCGTGGAAGGACGGGGCACCCCGACCTTGACCGTGCGATGCAAGCGGACCTACCCGTACGGGGGGCAACCGGAGTACTGATGCAAGCCTTGGCGCGGAGTCGAGGGCCCATGGGCGCGCGCGGGCCTGGTGGCCGGACCTAGGGAAAGGGGCGCAAGATGAGCGGCTGGAAGGATGAGCAAGAGAGGAAGCGTATGAGAAAATCGATTCGGCCGGTGTTGCAGAAAGCGTCGAGTGTGGCGCTGGTCCTAGCCGGACTCGGCTTGGCTGTCGTCTCCGCGGAGTCCGGCGCATCCGTTCCCCGCGCCGCCCTCCAGCCGGAGGGCGCCCCCCCGGGCGCCACCGTCTCGCTGACCGGGACGGGATTTGGTCGTTTTACATCCGTTCAGGTCAATACCGTGACGTTCAACGGCATCCCGGCATTGGTCCAACGGTGGGAGCCGGACCTGATTGAGGTGAAGGTGCCGTTCCACGCAAAGACCGGCCCCGTTGAGATCGGGATCGGCAAGAAGAAACTGGCGGCGGGAACATTCACGGTCGTTCGCCCGCACATCGAGAGCGTCACTCCCGCTGAAGCGGAGCGCGGAATGCGGCTTCACATTGTGGGGCGTCATTTCGGTCCGACGGCCGGATCGCGTGATCCCAACACCATGTTCGGCGTCAATGACGTCATGATCGGAGGCGTGCTGACGCGGCCACGCCAATGGAAAGACGACCGGATTGAAGTTGAGATCCCCGGGAACGCGGTGTCCGGGGATGTCGTCGTCCGCCTGGCCTCTTCCGACCCGTTGCCGGATGGATCCTGCTGCGTGCCCGTGGACTATGTCGTCAGCAACGCCGTCCCCCTCTCGTTGATCCCGACGGTCCGGGTCGATCCGCTGAGCGGGCCGGTCGGGACGAAAGTGGTGCTGTTCGGGCAGGGGTTCGGCGCCGGCAAGAGCGCGAGCGATGCGGTGCTCATCGCAGGACAGCCCACCACGGTCGCACAATGGAAAGATGACATCATCGTGGTCCATGTCCCGTTGGGGGCGGAGTCCGGCCCGATGGTGCTGAAGAGTCGAGGAGGGCAGCGCACCGTGGGTCAATTTACCGTCCATCCTCCCAAGGCCACGGCGATCACTCCGGCAAGTGCGCCCATCGGCTCGTTGCTCCGTATCAACGGCGAGCACTTCGGGTCCTACGCGGAGAGCGGCTCGACGCCGTTTAACTTCCTGGACTTCAATACCGGTCAAAACCGGGTCGAGATTGGCGGCGTGCCGGCCGTGATTTACCGCTGGCAGGACGACCGGATCGAAGTCTGGGTGCCGTTTAGTGCGAAGAGCGGGACGGTCACGGTGTTTCGGAGCGCGAACAGACCGAACCCGGATGGATCCTGTTGCGCGGAACGCAGCTACGTGACGACGGAGGCGGGCCATTTCACGGTGACCGTGCCCACGGTGGAGTCGTACTCGCCGAAGGAGGCCGGACTGGACGAAATTATCACGATCAAGGGGTCCGGGTTCGGGACGTTCCTGAAGACCGCGGAGCAGACTCAGCCGGGGCTGAACGAGAAGGGACATGACTTCATGCCGTACGAATTCAGCGAGAACATCGCGCGCACCGAAGTGTTGCTCAGCAACGTGGGCGTCGTCGTCGTGTCCTGGATGGACACCGAGATCAAGGTGAGGGTTCCCCGTCGGCATCTGTACGGCATCGGGAAAAAGGGCGAGTTCAACCCGGACCTCTCCAGCGGTCCGCTCGTCGTCCGGCGCGGCTCCTGGGATGTCCTGCCAAATGGCACCTGCTGTACCCCGAAGCGATGGACGACCGTCGAAGCCGGGCCATTCACGATCGCGGCCAGGGGATTGCCGGACACAACCTATTGGAACAACCCGTCTGAGCCGAGCGCGAATCAGTAGCCTGGAGCGCGCCGAGCCATGCCGGGCGTTCTACGGGCTCGAAATTGTCCGTGTGATCGTGTAAGAATAGGCTAATGAACATTCGGGGAGAAGGAAACACCATGCGCCACTTGCAAGCCACTTCAAGAATTCTCGGCATGATTGTCCTGATCAACGGTGTCGGTATGATCGGATCCTCGATCGCCGCGCCCGCTCCTGCCGCCGATCCGGCCGGGCGCCTGGCGCTGCAGTACGCGGAGGCGATGGTGGCCGGCCGCGTGGCGGACTGGGCCGGTCTCGACCTCGGCTGTCTCACCAGGAGGCTGCCTTCAACGGGCAGCGCGTCAACGGAGGAAGGCTGCTGGAAGGATACCCTCGCCACGCACACCGATTTCCTCGACGATCAATCCGAAGAGGGCATCTTCGGGGCCCAGGGCCGCGGGGTCGGGTTCGGGCTGCTGGACGAGTCCCACCGGAAGGCCGACCTGTGGCGTGACTTTCCCCCGGCGATCTTCGTCTCGCCGGCCGCCTGGAAGCGCGGCGGTGCGCCGCAGCCCAAGATCAAGTTTCTGAAAACCCTGCCGGTCCGCGTGACCGGGCTGCAAATCTCCGAGGCCCGGCCGCCCGTGCGGGTGAGCGTCACGCTCGTCGAGCTGTCCGTCAGTTATCCCGACCCGTTGGATGCGCCGCTGGCCCTGCGGCCCGGCGAGCCCTGGTGGGCGAGCGGGCAGATTCGCCGCTATGGACCCGTGCGCGACCTGGTTGTCCGCGTGCCAGTTGTGTCCGGCCTCAAGGCCGCCGGCTATCCGGTGGACCAGGCCGTGTTGAGCGCGGGGCTGCCGGAGACGCCGATGCTGCTGGGCACCGGGGGCGGCGGCATCTCGGAAATCGGGCGGACGTCCGACCGGCCGGGCGAGACGACGGGCGGCCAGGAACTGGCCGGCGGGCTGGTGCTGGGCTCCGCCCGCTGGTGGGACCGGGCGTCGGCCGGCAATCAGTTCGCCACCGAACTGCGGGATGTCCGCGGCCTCGCGCCGTCCGCCGACCGGCTGGCGAGGATGAGGCGCCTCATGCGGCTGGATGCGGAGGATCTCGAACTCAATCGCCTGCTGGGCCAGGATTCGTACCGCACGCTCCTCAACGCAGGGCTCGCCAAGGGCAAGATCGACGGCCCGGATGAGGACATGCGCCGCCGGCTGGGCGAATTGTATTGGACCATCCAGGCGCCGACGTGGCGGCAGGAACTGACGGAAGTGGCCGTCGGCTACTCGGAGTCGGCGGAAGCGCTCTACCGGGCGGCACGAGCCCTGGACATCGTGGTCAAGAAGGGTGATGCCGATCTGGAGACGGTGCGCCGGGTCGGCGCGCTGCAGCGGTGGAACAACGATTCCGAGGCGGCACTCGAGATTCATGAGGGAGCCTTGCGCCGTCTCGACAACCGGCAGACCCGCCTGCGGGGCGTCTTCCTGGCCGAAATCGCGTGGGACCGGTTGCAGTGGATCTTCTGGACCCGCAAGTATGAGCATCCCTGGCTGGCGCAGGCAAAGCAGGAGGCGGAAGAGGCGCTGGGGCTCGCCGAGGCGCCGATGGACAAGCTGGTCGCCGCGGAGGCGATGCTGGTGGCGGAGGCCCTGTCTGTGCCCCGCCAGGCGGCGCGCGTGCAGGCGTCACTCGAATTGGTCCGGGAGTGGCACGGCAAGCTCCAGCAAGTCAGCGGCTTGTGGCCGCACCTGATCGCCAACGACATGGTCAAGGCCTTCATCCCTGAGAGCGCCACCGTGACACTTCCGGTGACGCCACGGTCGGAGGAGGTGCTGGACGTGCGCATCCACGCCATGCCGCCGCCCCAGGACCTGCTCCGGACATGGCAATTCGACAAGGATCAATCCGGCGCCGCGCCGCAAGGGTTCACCGCGACCTCGACGGCCGCCGGGAGCTCTCCCTGGATCGTGCAGCCTGATGCGGAGGCGCCGACGTCGCCGCATGTGCTGGCGCACGACGCCGGCTGTCCGACGTCCGATTGTTTTAACGTGCTGCTGGCGGAGGCCACGGGATTCGCCTTCCCGGATGTGACCGTCCACCTGCGGTTCGCCCCCGGCGCCACGGACGGCGGGGCGGGCATCGTCATGGAGTCCTCCGATCGCCGCCTGTCCTACGCGGTCACGCTCGACGCGGCCACGGAGACGGTGGCCATCTATCGCCTGGCGGAAGGCCGGGCGACCCTGCTCGACCGCACGTCCGTCCAGCTGGTCAAGCGGCCCTGGCACCTCCTCCGTGTCCAGCGCAATAATTTCGTCAACGTCAGCAAGCCGCGCCTGTCGATCTTCGTGGACAACCGCGAGGTCTCCGCCGTGACCGACGACGCCATCCCGAGTCTGGACCGCATCGGCCTGGTGACGCGAGGGACGGTGCAGGCCCGGTTCGATCGGCTGCAGGCGCTCAGCCTTGTCTCCAATCAACCCATGTCGCCTCCCGCCGCCTACTGAGGACGTTGCGACGAGCATCCCGCGCAACGTTCATAACCCGTTGAGATAGGCCGGTCTCTCGCGCGGTTTGCTTGACGCCGCGCGAGGGCGGGCTTTATAGTACGTTCTCTTTACCAACGAGGGAACGACGTGAGTACACGGGAACCCAGATTGCTGGAACAGCTTGACGGCAAGCCGTGGGACATCGAGGCCTACGTCCGCACCGGCGGATACGAGGCCTGGAAGAAGTGTCTCACGCAGATGACCCGCGAGGACGTCGTCAACGAGCTGAAGAAATCCGGCCTGCGCGGACGCGGCGGGGCGGGGTTTCCGACCGGCATCAAGTGGGACAAGGTCCTGCATCATCGGACCTCGGAGCACTACTTCGTGTGCAACGCCGGCGAGCACGAGCCGGGCACGTTCAAGGACCGGTACCTGCTGAAGAATCATCCGCACCAGTTGCTGGAAGGCTGTCTGATCGCCGCCCACACGGCCCAGGCCAAGGCCTCCTTCATTTATATCAATCACGATTACGACGAGGAACGGAAAAATCTCGAACAGGCGCTGGCCCAGGCGAAGGCCAAGGGCCTGATGGGCAAGAACATTCTCGGCACGGGCGTGGACCTGGAGATCGAGCTGTTCACCGGCATGGGCAGCTACGTGGCGGGCGAGGAAACCGCGATGCTGGAGTCCATGCAGGGCCGGCCGGCCATGCCGCGGCAGAAGCCGCCGTTTTATCCGACCGACTTCGGCCTGTACGGCAAGCCGACGCTGGTGAACAACGTCGAGACGCTCTGCAATATCCCGCGCATTCTGCACAAGGGCGCCGGCTGGTTCATGGAAGTGGGGACGGAGAAGTGCCCCGGCACCATGCTGTTTTCGCTCAGCGGCGCGGTAAACAAGCCGGGCGTCTACGAGCTGCCGATGGGGACGCCGCTGCGGCGCCTGATCGAGGAGTGCGGCGGAGGCGTGCCGAACGGCCGCAAGGTGAAGGCCGTGTTTCCCGGGGGACCGTCGTTTTCCATGGTGACGGCCGATCAACTGGACCTGCCGATGGAGTTCGACGCCCTTAAGAAGGCCGGCACCGGCCTGGGCTCGGCCGGTGTGATCGTCGTGGACGACGCGACCTGCATGGTGGCGCAGACGCTCAAGTACTCCAATTTCTTCAAGGTCGAAAGCTGCGGCCAGTGCCCGCCCTGCCGGATGGGCACGATCAATCTGGCCACGCTCATGACCAAGATCGAAGCCGGCGAGGGGACGCAGAAGGACCTCGACAGCCTGCTGCAACTCTGCGGGTTCGTGAAGGGCACCGGCTATTGCACGCTGGTGACCGGCGCGGCCGTGCTGGTCCAGAGCAGCCTCAAGCTGTTCCGTCACGAATTCGAGGAACACATCGCCAGGAAACGCTGTCCGTTCAGCTCCGAGATGGCCGCCGCAACCGCAGGCCATTGATCGTCAACCAGACATGAGCGTGTCATGCCGAAGGTGACGTTTCTCCATCCGGAAGGAAAAAGCGGGGAAGTCCCCGAGAACCTGTCGCTGCTGGAAGCGGCGGAGCGCCTCGGGTTTCCGTTGAATCACGATTGCGGCGGCAACGCCTCGTGCACGACCTGCCGGGTGGAAGTGCAAAGCGGCGGTGACCGGTTGTCGGAGATCGACTTCGACGAGCAGGATCTGCTGGACCGCGAGGCGCTCTCGGAGCCCTGGCACCGGCTGGGCTGCCAGGCGCGGCTCCAGGGCGACGTGGTTGTGCGGGTTCCGGAGAAGAAATGGGAAGCGCCGGCCGCGTCCGCGCAGGATGGCGCGAAGGCGGAACGGGGATGACGGCGCAGACCTCCCTCACCAGGCGGTATAAATTCGCAGCCATGCACCGCCTGCACACCGGGCACCTGTCCGAGGAGGACAACTGGAAGGTGTTCGGCAAGTGCAATAATCCCAACGGGCACGGCCACAACTACGTGATCCTGGTGACCGTGACGGGCGCCATCAACGAGCAGACCGGGCTCGTGGCCAATGTCGAGGCGCTGGACCGCATCGTCCGGGAGACCGTGGTGACCCGGTTTGACCACCGGGATCTGAACCAGGACCCGGCGTTTGCCGACAAGACGACGACGGGGGAAAACCTGGCGATCCTGGTCTGGGACCTGCTGGCGGACCGGATTCCCGGCGTCCGCCTGGCGAAGGTCGGCGTCATCGAGACGAGGGACAACTATTTTGAGTATGCCGGCCCTAAGCCGGTGGGAGCGCATTGAATATGCCGACGAAAAAATCCGCGAAGACCAGGGCTGCGGCGGAGGGAAACGGGAGTCTGTCCGGCGACCAGAGCCTGCGTGAGTTGGTGGAGCGGGTGCTGGTCATGCTCGGCGAGGATCCGAAGCGGAACGGCCTGCTCAAGACGCCGGAGCGGGTGGAGAAGGCGCTCCAGTTCATGACGCAGGGCTATCAAAAGGATGTGGACCACCTGCTGAACGACGCCCTGTTCCCGATCGAATACGACGAGATGGTGATCGTCAAGGACATCGATTTCTTCTCGATGTGCGAGCACCACATGCTGCCGTTCTTCGGGAAGTGTCATGTCGGGTACATTCCCGACAAGGTGGTGGTGGGATTGAGCAAGATTCCCCGCATCGTGGACGCCTTTAGCCGGCGGTTGCAAGTCCAGGAGCGTCTCACGGTCCAGATAGCCGAAATCTTGATGAAAAAGCTCAACGCCCACGGTGTCGGCGTGGTCCTGGAAGCGCAACACCTCTGCATGATGATGCGGGGGGTCGAAAAGCAGAACACGATCGCCGTCACCAGCCACATGCTCGGCGATTTCCGCACCCAGCAGCAGACCCGCGACGAGTTCCTCAAGCTGATCGGACGGACCGGCCATCACGGCTAACCCGCAGTCCCTTCCGGGTCACGCCGGCCTATTCAGAAACGATCGAATCGCGTCGGTGAAGGCTTGCGGCTCCTCGAGGTTGGAGAGGTGCCCGGCCCGGGGGATGATCTCCAGGCGGGCGCCGGGAATGCGCTCGGCCATGAATGTCCCGTCGGCCGGCGGAGTCGGCCCGTCCAACTCGCCCGTCACGACGAGCACGGGGCAGGCGATCCGGGCCAGCAGCGGCACGGAATCGGGCCGCCCGGCCATGGCCATGAGCGCCCCGGCGATCCCGTTGGCCGTCGTCCGCTCGATGATCGAGCGAACCTGCCGGACCAGGTCCGGTTTGGTCTGCAGCGCCACGGGCGACAGCAGCTTGGGCAGCATGAGATCGGCGATGGCGCCGGCGCCCTTGCTCCTCGCGGTCTGGGCCATGGCCATGCGTCCGGCGCGGCCCTCCTCGGTGTCGGCCTGCGCCCTGGTGTCGGCCAGCACCAGTCCATTCACCCTGGTGGCATGTCGGCGATAGATCGCAAAGAGCGTATAGCCGCCCATCGAGAGGCCGACGAACGGGGCCCGCGCAATGGCCAGATGATCCAGGAGGCCGTTCACGTCGTCGGCGTATTGGTCCAAGGTGTAGGCCCCTTCGGGCGCGTCCGATTCGCCGAATCCGCGAAAATCCGGTGCGATGACCCGATGCGTCTTCGAGAGGGCGTCGATCTGTGGCGCCCACATCGCGCGACTCTGGGGGAAGGCATGGAGCAGCACGACCGGCGTGCCGCGGCCCTGGTCGGTATAGGCGAGTCTGATGCCGTTGATCGTGGCAAGCATGCGCGTCCCCGGGCGCTACCATACACGAAAACCCCGGCCGGCGGAATCCGGTTTGCGGCGTCAGTCGGCAAACGTATACAATTCCACGCAGGAGCCACACGATGAGCGTGCCCCGCCGCCAGGAAGCCCAGCCCGATCTCTTTCAGAAGAAACGCGCGCCCGGCGAGCCGGCCGAGGCGACCGCGCCGCTGGCCGAGCGGATGCGCCCGCTCGACTTTCCGGATTTCGTCGGCCAGGACGAGATCATCGCGCCGGACCGTCCGCTGCGCCGCGCGATCGAGGCCGACACCCTCTCCTCGGTGATTTTTTGGGGGCCGCCTGGCTCCGGCAAGACGACACTGGCCCACTTGATCGCCCGCAAGACCAAGGCCGAGTTCGTGCCGTTTTCCGCGGTCACGAGCGGCGTGCCGGAACTGCGGCAGCACATCAAGGAGGCCGAGCAACGGGCCGCGGTGAGCGGGCAGCGGACCATTCTCTTCGTCGATGAAATTCACCGCTTTAACAAGGCGCAGCAGGACGCCTTCCTCCCGCACGTCGAGCGGGGAACGGTCATCCTGATCGGCGCGACGACGGAAAATCCCTCGTTTGAAGTCATCGCGCCGTTGTTGTCGCGCTCCTTGGTCGTGGTGCTGCAGCCCCTGTCCGACGAGGTGATGGGGACGATCCTGGATCGGGCCGTGGCGGACCGGGCGCGGGGGCTGGGGTGTTTGAATGTCACGCTGGCGCCGGAGGCGCGGCGCCGCCTGATCGGCTTCGGCAACGGCGATGCCCGCGCGGCCCTGACGGCGCTGGAGTTTGTCGTCACCCACACGCCCGCCGGTCCGGACGGGCGTGTCCTCGTCGACGAGCGGACGATGGATGCGGCGCTGCTGAAAAAGGCGCTGCGGTACGACAAGGCCGGGGAAGAGCACTACAACCTGATTTCCGCCTATATCAAGAGCCTGCGTGATTCCGACCCGGACGGCGCGCTCTACTGGTTGGCGCGGATGCTGGAAGGCGGTGAGGATCCCAAGTTCATCGCGCGGCGGATGGTCATTTTTGCCTCGGAGGACATCAGCAACGCGGATCCCTTTGCGCTGGTCCTGGCGGTGGCCGCGTTTCAGGCGGTGGAATCGGTCGGGCTGCCTGAAGCCCAGATCAACCTGGCCCATGCCACGACCTACCTGGCGACCAGGCCGAAGGACAATGCCTCGTATGTCGGGCTGCTCGAGGCGCTGAAGGATGCGCGGGAGCATGGCAACCTGGAGGTGCCGATGCACCTCCGCAACGCCGTGACGTCGTTGATGCGGGACTTGGGCTACGGCAAGGGCTATCGCTACGTGCACGATGATCCCGCAGCCGGAAAGGACCAACGGCACCTGCCAGAATCCCTTACGAACAAACGGTACTATCGTCCCAAGCCCTTGTAGTTACAGGCGTTTCTTGGCTGGTCGAAACGTTGACGAGGTGCATGATCGGGGCGGTGAGGATAGGACTGCTTGATTTCCATCTCAGTATGGACAAAAATGAATCGTTCGCTATACTGTGCAGTCAATTGCTGGGAGGATCTCAATGGAAGTGAATTGGAATAATCAGGAACGCCGGCGGGCGGTGCGGATCACGTTGATCGGCGCGGCGCGGGTCGGTTCCATGGTCACGCAGCGTGCGGTCTCAGCCGTGCTCGACAATGCCAACCGGGCCGGGGCCGGGTTTCATGCCCGGGAGTCGCTCGTCGCCAATGAGCCCGTGATGGTCTGCTTTGCGTTCCTGGATCAGCACGGCATGGATCACCAGGAAAAACTTCCCGGTCGTGTGGCCTGGGTCAAGCCGTGGGAAAAGGGGTTCCTGATCGGGGTGGTGTGGGATCGCCCGGTGACGCAGGAGACGAGCCCCTGGCTGGCGTCGTTCCTGGATTACAGCCTGCAGCAAACCGCCTGACGGCGAACGATCCGCGGCCATTTGTTCGTGAACGGGTAAGAAGTCCGCAGCCCTAACCCACCAGTTTCTTCTTCACGTCCTCCAGCTCCTGCGACAGGTCGGTCCACTTGGCCGTCAGCCGCTCCAGGTCGTGCTTCCACTGTTCCTGCTCCTGGTGCAGTCCGTTCCATCTGGAAAACTCCTCCTGATAGAGCGACGGGTCGGCCAGTTCCTGGTCTCGGCCCTTGATGCGCGCCTCCATCTCGGCGATCTCCGCTTCGGCCCTGGCCACCTGTTTCGCCAGGCGGTCGCGTGACTTGGTGAGATCCCGGCGCTGCGCCTGGGGTGGACCCTGCGTGGCCGCCGGCCCGGGCGGGGGCGAAGGGCTCTTGGCGGACTTCTGTGCCCGCTGCTGGGCGGCCGTCGGCCGAAGGTCGTCGCTGTTTTCCCTGATGGATTCCAGCTCCTGCGCCCGCTTCCAGAGGTAATACTCGTAATCGCCGTGGAAATTGCGGGCCTTCCCGTCATCGATCTCCACGACGCGCGTGGAGACGCGCAGGAGAAACGTCGGGTCGTGCGAGATGAAGACGATCGTGCCGGGGAAGTCGGTCAGCGCATCGGTCAGCACGTCCACCGACGCGGGGTCGAGGTGGTTGGTCGGCTCGTCGAGCAGGAGGGTGTTGGCCGGTTCGACCAGCATGCGGGCCAGGGCCACCCGGTTCCGCTCGCCGCCGCTTAGGGCCTTGATGGGCTTGTTCTGGTCGGGCCCGGAGAACAGGAAGGCCCCGGCGAGACCGCGCAGGAAATTTCGCTCCGCCCTGGTCGACACGTCCTCGAGCGATTCGAGGACCGTGTGTTCGGGGTTCAGGGTTTCGGCCTGGTGCTGGGCGAAATAGTGCAGCGTGACGCCGTGTCCCACGGTCCGCGTGCCCTTCTCGAACTCCAGCACGCCCGCCAGCATTTTCAGCAAAGTGCTCTTGCCCGCGCCGTTTTCTCCGACCAGCGCCACCCGCTGGCCCCGCTCGATGGAAAAATCGAGATCGTCATAGACGACCGTCTCGCCGTAGCTCTTGGCGACGTGGGCGAGCTCGATGACGTGCCGGCCGCTGGCGGCGGGCAGGGGAAACTTGAACCGCACCCGCCGGGTGTCGCGCCGGACCTCGATCAGCTTGACCTTGTCGAGCTGCTTGATGCGGGACTGGACCTGGCTGGCCTTGTTCGCCTGGTAGCGAAACCGGTCGATGAACTTCTGGACGCGGGCGACCTCCTTCTGCTGACGGTTGGCCGCCGCCTGCTCGTGGCTGTCGCGCTCGGCGCGCATCTCCTGGAACTTCGTGTAGTTGCCGCGGTACTCCTGGATGCCGTGATGGCGCAGTTCCCAGATGTGGGTGGCGATCCGGTCGAGAAATGTCGTGTCGTGGCTGATGACGAGGAGCGTCATCTTGGAATTGACCAGGAAATCCTCGAGCCACCGCTGGGTCGGCTTATCGAGGTGGTTGGTCGGCTCGTCGAGCATCAGGACATCCGGCTCCGACAGCAATAAATGCGCGAGCGCCACACGCATGCGATAGCCGCCGGACAGGGTCTCGATCGAGCGGTCGAAATCCTGCTGCGCGAACCCCAGGCCGGCCAGGATGCGCTTGGCCTCGTGCTCTGGGTAGAGGTCGCGATGGGCCGCGTCCAGCACGGTCTTTCCCGCCAGTGTTTCGAGTTCCTGCGGCAGGTAGCCGATCTTCAGCTTGGGGCGCTTGCGGATCGTGCCGTCATCCGGCGATTCCTCGCCGAGAATCATGCGTAGCAGCGTGGTCTTGCCGCTGCCGTTGGGCCCGACCAGGCCGGTGCGGGTCTCCGGCCGCAGATGTGCGGAGGCATCTTTGAGAAGAATGCGCGTCGCGAATTGCTTGTTAACGTGTTCGATTTGGAGCATGGCAAACCGGTTCCTTCCGGATCTGGGTCAAAAAAAGGATGACGACGGGGGAACGGAAAGGCTCAGAGCAGCAGGACGAAGTAAAAAGATGGGAGTATCATCAGGCTAACCGAGACAGAAAATACGTCGCGCAGCGACACCTTGCTTAGCGGTCAAACGCCATGGCCCGTTGGTACTACTGGCGCGGCACTGCCTAAAGGCACGAAGTCGGGATGTTTCAGTCGCGCCAAAAGCGCGGCGCAGAGGGTAGCAAGAGCCACTGGACCACATGCCGCGCTTGGTATCAGAAAACTGCAACGCACTTGTGGGTTTTATCCGCGCGCATTAAATTTCGATACATCGATACTGAGCGCGCGGTACGCACGAAGTGCGGTTTGGTGGAGCTGGCCGGGATTGAACCGGCGACCTCGTGAATGCCATTCACGCGCGCTCCCAACTGCGCCACAGCCCCACCCGACCGAGCCAAATCGTCAAAAATATCAGGGAGAACGGTCGCGAACAGAGGGAATGCTAACATGGCCTCGCCTTGCTTGACAAGCATGGCGGTGCATCCTAGTATGGTGCGCATCAAGCTCTGCCGGCTCTGATGTGGTGGACGGACGCCCGGTCAGGGCTCTTTTTTTGAGTGGATTGTGTGGGGAGATCGAGGGCGCATGGCCAATCTCGTCGTCGTCGGCACCCAGTGGGGTGATGAAGGCAAGGGCAAAATCGTGGACATCCTGTCGCGCGACGCGGACGTCGTCGTGCGGTATCAGGGGGGGTCCAACGCGGGCCATACGGTGATCAATCACCATGGGACCTTCGTCTTCCATCTGATCCCATCCGGCATTCTGTATCCCGGCAAGATGTGCATGATCGGCCATGGCGTCGTGATCGATCCGTCCTCCATGATCGAGGAAATGGACGGGCTGCAGGCGAAGGGCGTGAAGATCGGCCGGAATTTCGTCGTCAGCGAGCGGGCGCACGTCATCCTGCCGTATCACAAGGCGATCGAAAAGGCCTCCGAACAGTCCAAGGGCTCCCGGAAGATCGGGACCACGGGGCGCGGCATCGGGCCCTCCTACGCGGACAAGATGGCCCGCATCGGCATCCGCATGGGCGATCTGCTCAATCCGCAGCTCTTCCGGCGCAAGCTGGAGGAAAACGTGGCGGAGATGAACACCTTCCTGCAACGTCTCTACCAGATGGAAGGATTCCAGGTCGAAAAAATCTTTCAACAATACCGGGGATATGCCGAACGGCTGAAAGACCACATCGCCGACACGACGATGTTGCTGAGCACCGCCATTGACCGCGGCAAGTGCGTGCTGTTCGAGGGGGCGCAAGGCACGCACCTGGACGTGGATTGCGGCACCTATCCCTACGTCACCTCGTCCAGCGCCGCCGCGGGCGGCGCCTGCACCGGCACGGGGGTCGGGCCGACCAAGATCGACGGGGTGCTGGGGATCGCCAAGGCCTACAGCACGCGGGTCGGCGGCGGGCCGTTTCCGACCGAATTAAGGGACGACGTGGGCTGCGGCTTGCAGGAGCGGGGCAAGGAATTCGGCGCGACGACCGGACGGGCTCGACGGTGCGGCTGGTTCGACGGGGTCGTCGTGCGCTACGCCACGCGGGTCAACGGGCTCACCTCGCTGGCCGTCACCAAGCTCGATGTGCTCGACGGCTGCAAGGAGATCAAGCTCTGCACGGGGTATCGCCACGGCGGCAAGCTCTACAAGGATATGCCGGCCGACCTGCAGATCCTGACGGACTGCGAGCCGGTCTACGAGACCTTCAAGGGCTGGGCGGCGCCGACCACCGGTCTCACCTCGTACAAGAAACTGCCCCCGCAGGCGAAGCGCTATCTCGCGCGGATCGAGGAACTGGCCGCCTGCCCGGTCGACATCATCTCCACCGGGTCGAAGCGCGAAGAAACGATCGTGCTCAACAATCCAATGGCGCCGAAGCGGCGCAGGCCCGGGTCGAAATCCCGCCGCAAACGGTAAGCGGCGTCACTCCGTCCAGCCGGCCATTGACCATTCGCCCTTGACCCTTTACCATTAGCACCCACGGTGGGCCGGTAGCTCAGTTGGTAGAGCATCGCCCTTTTAAGGCGAGGGTCCTGGGTTCGAGTCCCAGCCGGCTCACCATAAGCACGGGTGCGTGGTCTTTCAGCATTTTTGTGCCTCTTCCCCGCCGCATTTGGCGCGAGCGAAACCTACCGACTGTGTCCCTTGAGGCAATGCCGCGCCGACACCAGGAATTCCTGCATGATGTCTGATCCTGCGAGCAATAAGATCAAGGTTCTGATCGTAGATGACAACGAGAAGATGCGCGCCTTCGTGCACGACGCCCTGCAGACTTTGCCGGCGACGATTCTCGAATCGGAGAACGGAATCGAGGCCATGAATGTGATCGAGCAGGAGAAGCCCACCCTCCTGATCATGGATTACGAGATGCCGGCATGGGATGGCCTTGAAGTGTGCCGGCAGATCCGCAAGACACCGGGTTTGAAGGACATTAAAGTCCTGATGGTGACCGGGCACATCGTCGAACGCGAACTCCTGCAGGCCGTCAACTTCCGGATCGTGGATGCGGCGTTGAGCAAGCCCGTGAACCTGGCCGAACTCAAACTGCTCGCCAGACACCTTCTCGGACTCGACGCGTCTCCGCCCAGTCCCTGACGAGCGGGTCGCCGCCGCGCGTCCGGTTCCGGCGTGGCCGAATTTGACGTGCGGGGAGAAAACCCTTAATCTAGTCCTGTCGCCTGTTCCTCCTCTCAACTGACGAGGCTCCTTGCTGACCATAGGCGAATCCCACCTTCGCGCCTCCGATCCCGACGCCCCCGTGTTTGGACCTGTACGCTTCATCGGCCGGGCCGGGCTCGTGAAAAATCTGGCCGGCCGCTGCAGCAACTGGCAGTCGGTCCTCCTCTACGGCGGGCCCAGGTTGGGCAAAACCTCGCTCCTGCTCCAGCTCCGGTGGGTGCTGGAGCGCCAGCAGACGCCGTCGTGGGCTCACCCGGCGGTTCACTACCTCGATCTGCTCGACGAGGACACCCGACGACAATTTCTCCTGGGAGAATGGGAGCAGACACAAGTGTTGCTCCTCGACAATTGCGACGCGCTGATCGCCGACGGGGATCGGATCGCAGAGAGGATGACGCAACATGCCACGCGCGGTGAGTCCGGCCAGGCGGTCGTATGGGCGGGCGGTCGCCGGTGGTATGACTACGCGCGGAGCGCGAAGGCCGTGATGCCCCTCCAGCTTGCCCCGCTCGCGGTCCTGCTCACCGGCGAAGCGCGCGCGCTCGTGGGGCCGGCGCTTCCGGCGGCCCAGATCGAGGCGGCCCTGGAGCACGGCGGGACCCATCCCTACGTGCTGAAAGTGCTGCGGGCACAGTTCCTGGCGGCCGGTCCGCAGGCCAGGGTCAAGACCGTCCTGCGCGCCGCGGCCGAACAACTGGCGCCGTTCTACGAGGCCTGCGCGGAGGCGATGGAGCCGGGCGAGCACCGACTGTTCCGCTGGCTCGCCAGGAGAGGGACGCCGGCAAGTCCCAAGGAGGCCGCGAAGGGCGCGAAAGTCGGATCCGTGAAGCAGACGGCGGACGCCCTGTGTTATCTTGGGCTCATCAGCCGGTGGAACCTGGAGGATGGAGCCAAATTGCATGCGAATTGCCGGTTGTTTAGCGACTGGTACCTGGCGGCACAACGCGGGTGAGCGGCCATGATGAAACTGACGCGATCGGCCGTCGAACGCTTGAAGTCGCTGATCCTGGAGCATCCGGAGGACCCCATCGTCCGGGTGGAGGTCAGGGATCTTGACGATCAGCGCCTGACCTTCAGCATCACGCTGGAGGACGAGGTCCGGCCGGATGACAATGCGCAGACCGTCGACGGCCTGACGATTGCGGTGGCCGCCGCCAGCGCCTCCCGGCTGGACGGCATCACCATGGATTACCAGGAGCCGGGAGGATTCAAGTTTCACCATGCCGAGCCGGATGGGGACTTCCGGCTGGACCTGATCAATCTCAACTGAGCGTACCCTCAACCAAGGAGCAGACATGGCGGAGACGACGACTTCCTCGGGGCTGACATATGACGATCTCACCATCGGGACCGGTGCCGAAGCCAAGGCGGGCCAGACCGTCACCGTGCACTACACCGGATGGCTCACGGACGGCAGGAAGTTTGATTCCAGCGTGGATCGCAAGCAGCCGTTCGATTTTCCGCTCGGCATGGGCCGGGTCATCAAGGGCTGGGACGAAGGCGTGCAGGGCATGAAGGTCGGCGGCAAGCGCAAGCTGACGATTCCGCCCGGGCTGGGCTACGGGCCACGCGGGGCCGGCACCGTCATCCCGCCCAACGCCACGCTGATCTTCGACGTCGAACTGCTGGGCGTCGGGTAAAACCCCCGTATGGATGGTCCGCGCGAGCACTTCTTTGCGCCGTGCCCTCGCGGGCTGGAGTCCGTGCTCGCCGATGAACTCACGGCGTTGGACGCCGGGAATCTGGCTCCGACGCAGGGCGGGGTGGGATTCAGCGGCCCCTTCGCGCTCTGTTATCGCGTCAATCTCGAGAGCCGGATCGCCAGCCGCGTGCTCTGGCGCGTCTGGCAGGGGCCCTACCGCCACGAGCAGGATCTCTACGAGGCGGCTGACGCGTTGCCCTGGCACGAGTGGTTTTCCCCGGACCGGACCATCAAGGTGAAGGTCAGCGCGCAGCAGTGCCCGCTCAAGAGCCTCGACTTCGTCACCCTCCGCATCAAGGACGCGATCTGCGACCACTTCTCCCGGGTCGCCAGGGCCCGCCCCAGCGTGAATACGGCGGCCCCGGATGTGCGGATCGACGCCTTCCTGGACGCCACGCAGGCCACGCTCTACCTCGATACGTCCGGCGAGCCGCTCTTCAAGCGCGGCTTCCGCGCGGCGCGCACCGACACGCCGCTGCGGGAGAATCTTGCCGCGGGCCTGTTGCGACTGGCCGGGTGGACGCCGGACCAGGTGTTGCTGGATCCCATGTGCGGGGGCGGCACGTTTCTGCTGGAGGCGGCCCAGATCGCCCGGCGCATCGCGCCGGGACTGGGGCGGCACTTCGCGTTCGAAAAATTGAACGGGTTTCAGGACAAGCGATGGCGGGCGTTCTGCGACGCCAGCCGCGCCCAGCAACGGACGGATCAACCGGGCGGTATTTTCGGGAGCGACGTCAACGGTGCCGTGCTGTCGGCAGCGCGGGCCAACCTGGAAGCGGCCGGCCTCGCGGAGGCCGTGTCGCTCAAGCAGGTGAGCGTGCTGGACATGAAGCCGCCGGCGGACGCGGGACTGCTCGTGATGAATCCGCCCTATGGCGTTCGCACGGGTGAGCAGGAGGACCTGGCCGAACTGTATCCGCGCCTGTGCGATGTGCTGAAGCAGCGCTTTGCCGGCTGGCGCGCCTATATCTTCACCGCGGACCTGCGCCTGCCCAAGCTGATCCGCCTGACGCCGTCCCGCCGCACGCCGCTCTTCAACGGTCCCCTCGAATGCCGGCTCTATGAGTTTCGGCTCGTGCAGGGCTCGATGCGCCGGCCCCTATCGCAACAAGCGGGAGCGGTGTGACATGGGACGTGGATTCGCCCCGGCGGTCGTGGCGGGAGTCCTGGCGATGGCCGTCGGGTGTACGGTCACGCCCCCTCCCCAGATCGCGCGGGAAGGACAACTGCCGGTGGCCTCGCTGCTGGGCAAGGTCCGCGGCGACATGCAGCATGAGCAGGGGGTGGAGGAGGCGGCGGTCC
>JBFGRH010000003.1:0-26561 GCA_041563795.1 Nitrospiraceae bacterium
ATAGGGTGGCGGCAGGGTTCAGTCTCCCCCCCTTCTATAAGACCACCCTGGACGGCGGCGTTGATTACTACGTCCAGATCTATGACAATGCGAACTCCTACTCGCCCGGCGGGGCTGTATTCCGGCACGACAAGACCTATAATTACTACGCCACGCTCTCGCGCAAGCTGACCGACAACTTCTCGCTGGCGTTCCAATACGTGCATACGTACGGCGACTCCAACCTGGCAGTCTTTAATTATCGGCGCAACATCTACGGCCTGTCCCTGACGGGCCAGTTTTGACGAGGAGGCCACCATGCGACGCAACATCCAACAGATCGTATCGGTGCTGGGGATCGGGGCGGTCCTGCTTGCAGGCAGCTTGCCGGCCGGTGCGGATGTCGCCTCACAGAAAGCCATCGGGTTCTACATGACGGTCATCGGCAAGACGACGGTTGTCCATGTGGGGCAGCCGCCGGCGCCGGTGCCGGTGAAATTGCGGGGGGATGTGTATTTCAAGGACGTGATTGAAACGCAGGCCGCCGCCCGGGCCAAGGCGCTGTTTGAGGACGACAGCATCCTCACGGTGGGGGAAAACAGCCGGGTGGAAGTCAGCGAATACATCTATGACCCGTCCAAGAACCGGCGAAGCACGATCTTGCGGCTGGTGCAGGGCAAGGCACGGGCCTTGGTGGGCAAGATGTTTGTCGGGCTGGGATCGCGGTTCGAGGTGCACACGCCCACAGCCTCCACGGCGGCGCGGGGCACCTATTTCGTAGTGTGGGTTGAGGACAAGCCGAGCAGCAAGACCGGCAAGAACGAAACCGGCGGGACCGGAATCGCGAACATCGGTGGTTCAGGAATCGTGGCGTTCACTTCGGGAGGACAAACCATTGATGTGCCGCCGCAGACCTTCTCCTTCGCCGAGCCGGGGGCCGTCCCCTCTGCACCGGTAGCCCTCACCGAGAACGTTCCCACGGGAGTCACGGCTGCGATCGTAGGCACTGAGGTGCCTGATGCCGCCACCCAGGAGTTGCCCGGGCAGATTGCAGCGGCCGCTGGGCAGGCGCCAAGCCTCCTGGTTGCGGATTCAGGCGTAATGTTGTCGACCTCCACCCTGCCGACCTTGAATTTGCCCACTGGAACACTGACGTCGGTGCAAGGTGGCCTCACGCCGCCCCCCGTCGTCTCGGGGGCTGGGCTCAATACTTTGGTCAGCACGCTGGCTGGAGGTAGCGTACCAGTAGCTATAGGTGGACTCCCGAGTGTCCCTGGCCTTCCGGGTGTCCCGGGCCTTCCGGGTCTTCCGGTTTGTGTGGGCCTTCTCTGCTAGTTGGCGCCATAGTCGAATGTCCGAGTTGATTCCAGTCCTGTAAGCGGGCGAAACAACTACCGGCTGAGCTTCTCCGCGAAGCTCATCCGGCACAGTCCCTGCCAGCTTCTCCTCGTCATAAAGTACCCGACGGTATGACACGGTTCCCTCCGCTCATCTTCCTTCCAGCCCTGGTCCCATGATATAGCTGGCGTGGACGACGACAGCCGGACTGCGGGTTCGGCGATTCGAAGACATCAGGGGTCGGCGGCCAGGCGCCCCGCGACTATCAGGAGTTCCTCCAGCTCCTGGTCAAGCAAGGCATCGACAGTATCTCATCGCGCCCGGACCGTATCATCACAGCCACGGTAGCCGCGCTGGTGTGGGAGTGTAACCGCGTCGGGTAACGGAGCAGTCGGGACATAAAATCGAGGCAGTGATGCCGGTCTTTCCCAGTGTCTTCCATGAAATAGCGGCCCTCTTGCTAATCGCCGCGGTCTGTGGCGCGGTAGCGGTACGACTGCGCCAGCCGCTGATCGTCGCCTTCATCGTCGTGGGTATTCTGGTGGGCCCGGCCGGGCTGAACTGGGTTCACTCGGCCGACCAGGTCGACCTGCTGGCGAAGATGGGCATTGCGCTCCTGTTGTTCGTCGTGGGGCTCAGGCTCGACCTGCATCTGATTCGCAGCCTGGGGCGGGTCGCGCTGGCAACCGGCCTGGGGCAAGTCCTCTTTACCTCGCTCGTTGGGTATGTCCTCGCCCGGGCGCTGGCGCTGGAGCCGGTCCACGCGCTCTATGTGGCGGTCGCGCTGACCTTCTCCAGCACGATCATCATCGTCAAGCTGCTGACCGACAAACGGGAGATCGACGCCTTGCACGGGCGCATCGCCGTGGGATTGTTGATCGTGCAGGACATCGTGGTCGTGCTGGTCATGATCGCCTTGTCCGCATTCGGCGCCGGAGGAGGGGAAGCCGGCCTGGCCGCCGCCCTCTTCACGGTGGCCCTCAAAGGGGCCGCGTTTCTGTTCGGGGTGGGCGTGATGATGCGGGCGGTGTTCCCGGCGCTACTCGGCCGCCTCGCTTCCTCGCAGGAGCTGTTGGTGCTCTTTGCCGTGGCCTGGGGGGTGTCGCTCGCCTCGCTCGGCGACGCGCTGGGGTTCAGCAAAGAGCTCGGCGCCTTTGTCGCCGGGGTGTCGCTGGCCTCGTCTCCGTACCGCAATGCGATCGGTGCCCGCCTGGCCAGTTTGCGGGATTTTCTCCTGCTGTTTTTCTTCGTGAGTCTCGGGGCGCAGCTCGATATGCGTTTGATGGGTGTCCAGGCGGGTCCTGCCGCCGCACTCTCGCTGTTCGTGCTTATCGGAAATCCCCTGATCGTCATGGTCATTATGGGGTCGATGGGCTACCGAAAACGCACGGGATTTCTGGCAGGCTTGACGGTTGCCCAAATCAGCGAGTTCTCCCTGATCCTCGGCTCCCTCGGCGTCAGCGTGGGGCATATCGATGCCTCGGTCCTGGGGCTCATCACGCTGGTAGGGCTTGTCACGATCGGCCTGTCGACCTACTTGATTCTCTATTCCCACCCGCTGTACGAACGACTCGCGCCCTGGCTCGGCCTCTTCGAACGGCGCATTCCGTATCGCGAAGAACAGCTCGATGGGGAGCCCGCGCCGCAGAGGGTGGACGTGATCCTGTTTGGGTTGGGCCGGTATGGGAGCCGGATCGCGGCAGGCTTGCACCGCCAGGGGCTCGTCGTGTTGGGGGTGGACTTCGACCCGCAAGTCGTGGCACGTGGTCGCCAGCTCGGTGTGGCCGTGCATTACGGCGATGCCGAGGCCCCGGAACTTCTTGCGCTGCTTCCGTTGACGGGATGTCGCTGGGTGCTGAGCACGATCGTGGGCCCGGAGGTGAATCTTGCCTTGCTGCAGGCGCTCCGCCACCACGGGTATGCGGGGCGTGTGGCGATGATGGCCACGACGATCGAGGAGCAGACGGCGCTGCAACGCGCCGGGGCTCATCTCGTGCTGGTCCCCCATGCGGATGCGGCCGAGCGGGCCGTCGAGGTGCTGACCGGCTCGATCCTGCCGCCGTCCGGGAAGGGCGGCTCCGAGGCGCAGGATTTCGATGGAATCGCGTCTGAATCGAACGGGCAGCAATCGGGTCGACCCGGCAGATCATTCCCGCAACAGGGCAGCGAGATCGTGCGCCCGAACCCGGAGGAGTCATGAAGAGACGAGAGCGAGCCGCAGGCACGATCGTGTTGGCGACCGATTTCCTCAAGCCGTCCCAGCGCGCGTTCGCCTATGCGATCGCACTGGCGAAGGTCTTGCAAGTGCGACTGGTGATCCTCCATGTGATCAGGGGTGTGACGGGTGCGGGCTCTCCGGCCCCATCCGACAGCCGCTATTTGAAACCGATGAAAACAGCGGCGCTGTTGGAACTGGCACGGCTCGTCCGCCTGGCCCAGGACGCCGGCATCCGGGCGGAGGCGAGCCTTCAGATCGGGCATCCGGCCGTCTCCGTCCCTGACGCGATACGCAAGCTGCGTGCGCAGATGATTGTGATGGGCACGCATGGGCGAACCGGCTGGGACCGATTGCAACTTGGTAGCACGGCGGAATCGGTGATCCGCGTGGCGACCTGTCCGGCGATGACTGTTCGGGGGGTGGTGGCAGGAGATGCAGCGAAACCTCACAGCCATGTCCGATTGCTGCGGCTTCTCGTCGCCACGGATTTTTCAGTGACGGCCCAAGGTGCCGTGCGGTGGGCAGCCCGGCTCGCCCAGCAGGTCGGGGCAAGTCTGGTCGTGCTGCACGCGGTGGAGACGCCGACACCCGGGAGGAGAAAGTGGAGTAGCCGCATGTCGGTCGACCTGGACGCCCTGCGGACCGCGCGCACACGGAGGCTGGAACGAGTGGTGTCCGAGCTTGTGGAAAAAGGTGTGGCGGCTGAGGCGGCCTGTGTGGACGGCATCCCGATCGAGGTGATTGTGGCGCAGGCGGCACAGTGGGGGGCCGATGCCATCATCATCGGGACACATGGCCGGCGTGGACTGCGTCGCGCGGTGCTGGGTAGTCTGGCCGAGCAGGTGGTGCGACGAGCGGGGTGTCCAGTGGTGACGGTCAACCCGTCGGCCGGTCGCTGGGGATCATAAGGGCGCCGTTCATGGTCACGCTCACCGAACGAACGCCGCACCATCTGCCGGTGCATGAGGTTCCGGTTCATCCGGAAACCGATTTGGCGCGGGGCGTCGTGCCGGCGGAGCCGGTGTTGGCACGAACGGTGACGGAACGAGAAGGACGTCCATGATCGGACAATCCGTGCGGTTGACGACCATCCGCGGCATCGAGATAGGGGTTCACTATTCCTGGTTCATCATCTTTTTCCTGATCACCTTCTCCCTCACCACGCGGTTCGCCTCGGAGCACCCCCACTGGACGGAGGTCGAGCATTACGCCGTGGGGGTGGTCACCAGCCTGCTGTTCTTCGCCTCGATTCTCATCCATGAATTGGCGCACAGTTTCGTGGCCCTCGCCAGGGGCATTCCGGTCCGAGCGATCACGCTCTTTGTGTTCGGAGGCGTGGCTCAGATCGGACGGGAACCCGACAGTCCGCTGACGGAGTTTCAAATCGCCATCGCGGGACCGATCGCGAGTGCGTTGCTCGCCGTGGCATTCGGAGGCGTGTCGCATGTTGCCGGCGATCAATTCGATCATGTCGCTGCGCTGGGCGGGTGGCTTGCGGCGATCAACCTGATGCTGGCGGTCTTCAACCTGGTCCCAGGTTTCCCGCTCGACGGGGGGCGGATCTTCCGGGCGGCCCTCTGGCGATATACCGGAAGCTTCTCGACGGCCACTCGAATCGCGGCCGGCTCAGGTCAGATCGTCGGGTATGGGTTGATTCTTGGCGGGGTCTGGACGGGGTTGGTCACCGGCATTTGGTTCAACGGGCTGTGGCTGGCCTTCATCGGGTGGTTTCTCCTCAACGCGGCGCAAGAAAGCGTCCTTCAAGTCAGTGTCCGTTCCGTGCTCACCGGTGTGCGGGCCGAAGATATCATGAGCCGGGATTGTCCGACCGTCCCCGGTCGGATAAGCCTGGCCGAGTTGGTGCACGAGCACATCTTACGGACGGGCCAGCGTTACTTCCTGGTGTCACAGAACGGCCGGCTCGAGGGTCTGGTGACGTTGCATCAGGTGAAGGCGGTTCCACAAGTCCGATGGACGGAGGTGTCTGTCGGCGAGGCGATGACGCCTTTGTCCCAGTTGCGAGTGGTCGCGCCCGAGACGCCGATTCTGGAGGTCTTGCAGGTCATGGAAGGCGACGATATTAATCAGATCCCGGTCGCGAAGGCGGGGCGGCTTTTGGGGATGATCACGCGCGAGCATGTCCTGCGTATCCTCTCCGCCAGGATCGAATTGGGGGACAGGCGGCCGTCCCTCCCGGCGCCGCGAGCGGACGGTGAAGCTGCGCGGGAGGTTGAGTGAAGCCCACGACAGGCAATAGCACCGCCCTCGTACAAAGTCACGAGCGGCCGGAGCCGCAGTGTTCATCGTGAGCGAGCCGCTGTATACTGCCGTCCGGACTCTCGGAAGATGACGCAATGACCAATTCCTTCCTGATGTCATGGGGACTGTTTGTTCTCAGCGCGGCCGTCATCGTCGTGGCCGGGGCGAAGCTCTCGCATTATGGCGATCAGATCGCAAGACTGACCGGGCTTGGCGGTTTGTGGATCGGGGCGATATTGATGGCGGGGGCGACCTCCTTGCCCGAAATACTGACCGACGTCAGCGCCGTCCTCATCCATGCCCCCGACCTTGCTGTCGGCGACCTCTTCGGCAGCAGCATGGCGAATATGCTCATCCTGGGCATCATCGACCTGGCGCACCGTCAGAAACGCGTCTGGCAGCAGGCCGCCATCGAAATCACCTTGATGGCCTCGCTGGCCGGGGTGCTGACCGCCCTGGCGTCACTCTTCATTTCCCTGCGCGCGGATATGGACACCCGGGTGGCGGAATTGGAAACCCTGTTCATTGCCGTGCTCTACGTCCTGGGCATGCGAATTGTCTACCGGCAGGAAAACACCAAGCACCGCCGGAGGGAATTGGAACGGGTCGCGGCGGTTGCGAAGGAGCATAAAGTCGGGACTCCAAGCGGGCGCTCGGAACTCCGGCGCGCCGCAATCGGGTTCGGAGTCGCCGCGTTGTTCATTCTGGGAGCCGCGCCGGTCCTTGCGATCTCAGCCGCGGAGATCGCACGATTGTCCGGCGTCAGCACAACCTTCATAGGCACCTCACTCCTGGCCATCTCGACATCCTTGCCGGAACTCGTGACGTCCCTGGCGGCCGTGCGGCTTGGTGCCTTCGACCTTGCCGTTGGGAATCTCTTCGGCAGCAACGCGTTCAACATGTGCGCCTTGTTCATCGTTGACGTGGCGTACCCTGCGGGTCCCTTGCTCACCTCGGTCAGTTCCAACCACGCGGTGACCGCCCTGGCCGCCATCCTCCTCATGAACATCGGACTGATGGGGATCATCTACCGGGCCGAGAAACGTTTTTTGCTCATCGAGCCGGACAGCGCGCTGATGATCGTCGGGTACGGAATGGCCATGTGGGTGCTGTATCTGGTCGGAGGGTAACCCGTTGCAATTCCGCGGGCCCGCGACCGTTTCCAAATTAGCAAGCCATCAGAGGGACGGTGTTTATCGTGAAGTGGACACGGTATACTCCAGTGCGAAACCGCGGGAGATGGGTCGATGCTTGATTCCGTTTGGATGATCTGGGGTTCGTTTTTCTTGAGCGCGGCCGTCATCGTCGTGGCCGGGACAAAACTGTCGTATTACGGCGATTCGATCGCGAACCTGACGGGATTGGGACGGCTCTGGATCGGGGTTGTCCTGATGGCCGTGGCCACGTCGCTGCCGGAAGTCTTCACAACCATGAGCGCAGGGTATTTCGATGCCCCGGAATTGGCGGCAGGCGACCTCTTCGGGGCGGGGCTGACGAACATGCTGACGCTCGGATTGATCGACCAGATGAACCGAGGCAAGGGAGTATGGCAGCAGGCGGCCTTCGAGAACACCCTTGTCGCTGCCCTGGCGATCATCCTCACCGCCCTGGCGTCGTTTTTCGTGCTGTTCCGATTCGGTGTGGAACACATGGGAATCGGATTGGGCGGCCTGCTGCTTCTGCTCGTGTATTTGCTCGGCATCCGTCTCGTGTTCAGGCAGGAGGACGTGAAGCGCCGCCAGCATGAAATGCAGAAGCTGGCCGAGGCCCGGGAAGAAGATCACGTGGCCAAACGCCTGGCGCTCCGGAAGGCCTCACTCGGCTTCGGCGTGGCCGCCCTGGCCCTGCTCGCGTCGGCCCCCCTGCTGGCGCGCGCGGGTCAGGAGATCGCCAAGGCCACCGGCATCAGCGAAATGTTTATCGGCACGTCATTGGTAGCGCTCACCACCTCGATGCCGGAGCTGGTCACCGCCGTGGCCGCCGTCCGCCTGGGCGCGTTCGATCTGGCGGTGGGCAACCTGTTCGGCAGCAACGCCTTCAACATGGCGGCATTCGCCTTCGCGGACTTAGGCTATCGACAGGGTCCCTTGTTGAGCTCGGTTTCCTCCTCCCATGCGATGACCGGCCTCTGGTGCATCCTGTTGATGAACGTGGGACTCATGGGCATCATCTACCGGGTCGAGAAACGCTACGCGCTGATCGAGCCGGACAGCTTCGTCATGATCATCGGCTATTTTCTCGGTCTCTGGCTCCTCTTCCGCTAAACGGCACGGCACATGGACCCGTCCGCCACACGAACCATAACAGGCGCCTGGCACACCCTCAACGCGTCGGACGTTGTGCGGCAACTGACCGTCGATCCCCTGGTCGGCCTGAACACCGACGAAGCCGGTCGGCGGCGGTCGGTCCACGGGCCGAACACCATTGAGGAGCGTCGCGCCCGCAGTCCCTGGAGGATGCTGCTGGACCAGTTCACCGACTTCATGATCCTCGTCCTGATCGGCGCCGCCGTGATCTCAGGCGTGATCGGGGAACCGCCGGATGCGATCGCCATCGTGGTGATTGTCTTGCTGAACGGCGTCATCGGGTTCGTCCAGGAATACCGAGCGGAGCGAGCCGTCGCGGCGTTGAAACTCCTGGCAGCGCCGAGCGCCAAAGTCCTGCGCGAGGGCAGGCAGGCCACGATTCCAGCCTCGCAGCTGGTGCCGGGCGATGTCATCGTGCTGGAGGCCGGAGACGGCGTCCCGGCCGACCTGCGTCTCATTGAGGTCGTCCAACTCAAGGTCGACGAAGCCGCCCTGACAGGAGAATCCGTCCCGATCGAAAAGGTGGTCCGTCCGCTCATTGAAGCGGAACTGCCGATCGGGGATCGGGTCAATGTGGCCTACAAGGGAACGATGGTGACGTATGGACGGGGCACCGGGGTCGTGGTTGCGACCGGGATGCGCACGGAGCTGGGGAACATCGCGATGCTGTTGCGGGAAGAAGAGGAGGTCAAAACTCCGCTGCAGAAACGACTCGCGCAGTTCGGTCAACGGTTGGCTCTTGCGGCGCTGGCCATCTGCGCCATCGTTTTCGTCGTCGGCGTGTTGCGCGGCGAATCCGTCGCGCTGATGTTCCTGACCGCCGTGAGCCTGGCCGTGGCGGCGATTCCCGAAGCGCTTCCAGCGGTGGTGACCGTCTCGTTGGCGCTGGGGGCACGCAAGATGGTGAGGAAGCGCGCGTTGATCCGGAGATTACCGGCCGTCGAAACGCTCGGATCGGTCACCTACATTTGTTCGGACAAGACCGGAACCCTCACCCAGAACAAGATGCAGGTCGAACGGGTCTGGCTGAACGGCACGGTCGAGCACCAACTTCCCCGTGAGGGACGTGGCGGCGAATCGGCACGTCTATTGGGGCTGGCGTTGGCCATGAGCAACGATGCCGGCGGCCAGGACGACGGTGCTGTGGTTGGGGACCCGACCGAGGTGGCGTTGTATCTTGCGGCACGAGAGGCAGGTTATGAGAAAGAACGACTGGAGCCGACCTCGCCGCGGGTCGCGGAAGTTCCGTTTGATTCGGATCGTAAGTGCATGACGACCTTTCATCACATGGAGACGGGGATCATCGCCTTCACAAAAGGTGCGCCGGAGCAGGTGGTCGCGCAGTGCGAAATCATGCTGACCGGACCCGAGGGTGTTCCCGTGAAGCGGGACGTGATTCTGGAGCAAGCCGAACGGATGGCAGCCAATGGGCTGCGCGTGCTCGCGGTGGCGTTCCATCGCTGGCCGGAGCTGCCGGACGATCTTGCACCGGATCGAGTCGAGCGCGACCTCACGTTTCTGGGATTGGTCGGACTGATGGATCCGCCACGTCCAGAAGCGCAGGATGCCGTGGCTCTCTGCAAATCGGCAGGCATCACGCCGGTAATGATTACCGGCGATCACCCGGCCACCGCCCTTGCGATCGCGAAGCGGATGGGGATCGTCGCCGATGGTGGAGAGGTGATGACCGGCCGGGAACTGGCGAGGCTTTCGCTGGAAGAGTTTGAGACACGGGTAGAGCGGTTTCGGGTTTACGCGCGCGTGTCTCCGGAGCAGAAGATTAAGATTGTGAGGGCCCTGCAGGACAAAGGCGAATTTGTCTCGATGACGGGTGATGGTGTGAATGACGCACCGGCACTCAGGCGAGCCGACATCGGCGTGGCAATGGGACTGGCCGGCACGGATGTGGCGCGGGAAGCGGCCCATATGATTCTGCTCGACGACAATTTTGCCACGATCGTGGCGGCGGTGCGGGAAGGGCGGCGTATCTTCGTCAACATCCGCCGGTTCATCAAATACACCCTGACGAGCAACGCCGGAGAAATCTGCACTATCTTTCTGGCGCCGTTCCTCGGGCTGCCGATTCCATTGTTGCCCATCCACATTCTGTGGATCAACCTTGTCACCGACGGCTTGCCGGGGCTGGCATTGGCGGTTGAGCCGGAGGAAAAAGGCCTGATGCAGCGGCCGCCCAGACCGCCGCGCGAAAGCATTTTTGCGCACGGGATGTGGCAAGACATCATGTGGGTGGGCCTGCTTATGGGCGGCGTGTCGCTCTTCACGCAGGCGTATGCCTATCACACGGGCTCGGCCCATTGGCAGACGATGGTGTTTACCGTCCTGACGTTGTCGCAGATGGGGAACGTCTTGGCGCTCCGGTCGGAACGGGAGTCGTTCTTCACGCTCGGGCCTTGGACGAATCGACCGTTACTCGGAGCCGTGCTGCTGACCTTCGCTTTGCAAATGGCCACCATCTACACCCCATCCCTCAATCCGATTTTCAAGACTGAACCATTGGACAAGGATGAATTGGTGTTGTGTCTCGCACTCTCGTCCGTGGTCTTTGTGGCAGTGGAGATCCAGAAATGGCTGATCCGGCGGGGATGGTTGTCCCGGGCATGAGGCCAAGCCGAGTAACGGGCAGGAGTGTGGTGCCGGCCGTCGTCGCCCTTGCGGTCGCCTGCATGCTGCTCTGGGGTTGTGCGTCCCCAATACCGGAACTCTGGCCTCCCTCGCCGGACGCGTCTGCCCAGACCATCTACGTGTCCCTTGATACGTGGCATGCGATGATCGCGTTCCCGGTCGAGCGGCAAGTTGACAGCCATCAGCAATCGGCGGCCGGCTTTGAAGAATGGGGCTATGCCGAGCGTGCCTGGTATCTCGAAGGGCGGATGGGGGTGACTGGGGTCATGCGGGCGCTCTTCTGGCCGACCGAGGGTGTCGTTGAAGTCGGGCAGTATGATCGAGTGTGGGCCGATCGGACACCACAGCCCCCTTCCGATCTGTTTCTCTTCCGTGTGAGCGAGGAGGGCTATCGGCGGTTACGCAGGCACTTGCAGTCGACCATCGCGGGGGCCGACCCGGTCGAGGCAAACGACCGGGCATCCTTTTATCCCGCGGTCCGCTCCTACCACCTGTTTCATACCTGTCACCAGTATGCGGCGTCCGCGTTGCGCGAAGCCGGCTTGCCGATATCCCCGTTCTGGGCGGTTGCCCGGACAACGCTGGCGAAGCAGCTTCGACGCGCGGCTCAATGGAATGGTGGACGGCGGTGAAGCGATGACGCGGCAGACGGCGGGCGCGGTCCTCATCGCGACGATGGCGGTCTTGGCAGCCGTCCCCGCGGCAGCGGCCGTGTCGCCCACCGAGTCGATCAAGCGCACGATCGACGAAGTGCTCCGCATCCTGGACGACGTGGAGTTGCAGCGGCCAGCCCGCCTGATGGAGCGCCGGAAGAAGCTCGAACAGGTGATCGCGAGTCGCTTTGACTACCGGGAGATGGCCAAGCGGAGCCTGCCGAAGCAATGGAAGGCCCTGACGGCAGCCGAGCAGAAGGAGTTCGTGGGCCTGTTCCAGTCGTTTCTCTCCGCCTCCTATGCCGACAAGATCGAGGGCTATTCCGGGGAGCAGGTGGAGTACCTCTCCGAGCGGCTCGAGGGCGACTACGCGGAGGTCCGGACGAAGATCGTGTCGGAGAAGACGGAGATCCCGATCGACTACCGGCTCATGGGTCGGGACGGCGAGTGGTTCGTCTACGACGTGGTGGCGGACGGCATCAGCCTCGTCCGGAACTACCGGAGCCAGTTCGACACGATCATCCGGGAGTCGGGATACCCGGAACTCGTCGAGGAGCTGCGCCAGAAATCGAAGGAAGCCCGGCAGCCCAAACCAAAGAAGTAGAACACGGCATCACGCGCGCGGTCATCGCGCCCCAACGTCTTCCGCTCTCAGGCCCTCAAGGCTTGTCCGGAAAGGCAGTCCCTCACGACGGGCTTTCCTCCCCCTTGGCGGTTCGAGTATCCTGTTCCCGTGGAGAAGCCTCTCTTCGAATATTCGGCCGGCGGCGTCGTGCTGGACGAGGGCCGTGTGCTGCTCATCCGCACCAGCGATCTCAGGGGGCGGACGGTCTGGGCCTTTCCCAAGGGCAAGCTGGACCAGGGCGAAACCGCCCGGCAGGCCGCGGTCCGCGAAGTGGAGGAAGAGACCGGCTGGCCCTGCCGGATTGAAGGCGAACTGCCGCGGTCAGAATACTGGTACCAGCGGGAGGGGCGGCGGGTGAAGAAGGCCGTCCGCTGGTACCGGATGGCGCCGGTCGGGAAACCAGGCGAACCGGACGGCGAAGTGGATGAAGTCGCCTGGGTGCCGGTCAACGAGGCGCTCGAGCGCCTCACCTACCGGGCCGATCAGGAAACGCTCAAGCGGGTGATGCAAGCGGGTGAGCCGGGCAGGCATTAGCCTCGCCGGTCCTACTTTGCACGCTGGGTCAGCAGCCGGATGTGGGCCAGCACCTCCCGCATCTGGGCGGGGCTCAACGTTCCCCGGTACGAATGCATGGGGGTGAAGATCACGCCATGTTCGATGATGGACAATAGCTGCTCATCGGATTTCGCCCTCGACGCGGGGCTGTGGAAATCAGCCGGCGGCAGGTACTTCCATTGCGCCTGCGGTCCGTCACCCCGTCCGGTAGCCCCGTGGCATTTCTGGCAGAGGCGGGCATAGATCACCGGCCCGTTGGCGTCCGGCGGGATCTCTTCCAGGCCCGTACAGGAGACGAGCCCCGCCGCCAGCACAAGAGTCAGGCTCAGCCTGGGAATCGGAGCAAAGCGGGTCTTCTTGAGTACCCGTGCGGATGGCATCAGGGTTCAGCTTTTCTTGGTCGTGTGCGCGATAAAGCCGGTGAAGAGCTGTTGCGTGTTCTTGCTGCCGCAGGCCGGGCAGGGCGGCCGACCCGCCTCGTGCTCCTTGAGCGTCAGCACGATCAGCGACTCCTTACCGCAGGCCAGGCACTTGTAATCGTACATGGGCACATCTCACCATTTCTGGATTTTGTGCGAAGCGCGTTTTTCGCGAACCTTGCGGATCTCGATCGCCGCCGCGGCGAACGCGGCGCGGATCGCCTCCTCGAACGTCTTGTCTTTCTTGCTGGCCGTGATGGTGCGGCGGCCCGGCAGCGTGACGACGAGGCGCGCCTCCGCCACCTTGGGCGCTTTCTTGTGATGCCGGTTCTTGATCAGGGTCACACGTCCGTGGATGAGATCCTCGTGGCCGTCCTGCAGATCGGCCATCCGTGCTTCGATTTCCGTCTTCCATCTCGGCGTCATGGCCACATTGCGGCTCTCCATCTTCAGTTCCATGGTCCTCCTCTCGGTAGTGTTGCCGAGTGCACAGTATCGTCCACGCAAGCCGGGTGCCGTCGCCTCAGGCGCAGGGGCGAGGCACGGGGTGCGAGGCAGGGGCAGAACATCTGACTTATTGCGCGGTTGCCTTGTACCACAAGCCTTGCGCCCACAGCTAGTGCCCGGCTGGCGCATTATTCCTCAATTCTAACAGAAGTGCTGGAGCCGAATGCCTCAGGATGGGGGAATGGGGGAGGCGTGAAGGGGGAAGGTGTAGTGGATCAACACGATGGTCGCGCCACTTATACCCCTCTGTCCCGCTATCCTGTCCCCCGTTGCCTGGAACGCGGATTGCGTCTCAAGATTCATGCCGCTTCTTCACCGAAAGAAACTGGAAGCCTACCTGCGCCGGCGCTTTGGCGACTCGGCGAGACTGCTGGCCTACGGGCCGATCGGCAAGGAAACAGCGGGCAGGGTGTTGAAGGGCTACGGCTACGGTGCGCCGGTCCGGCTGACGTTTCGGGTCAACGGCACGGTCAGGCGGGTCGTGCTGGAAACGATGAGCCCCGGCCCCTTCGGGCACGAACACATGGCCGACCGGGCGCAGGCGCTGCTCTGGGATTTCGATTCCTACGGGCGGTTGCCGCGGCACGTGCCCGCGCTCGACGTGGGGGCCTTCGCTTCGGATGGCTCGCTGTTCTCCATCGCGCCGGCGCGTGAATTCTTCGTGATCAACGAGTGGGCCGGGGGCGCGGCGTACCAGCGCGACCTCGAGCGGGTCATGAACACCGGGCGGCTTCAACTGCTCGACCGTGGCCGCATGAAGGCCCTGGCCGACTACCTGGCGCGGATCCACCGCACCAAGCGCCGCCAGCCGGACCTCTACCGCCGGCGGCTGCGCGAATTGATCGGCCACGGCGAATGCATCATGGGTCTGACGGACAGCTACCCGCTGCCGTTCGGGTTCATCACGAAACACCGGTTGCGGCGCATCGAGGAGGCCTGCAATCGCCGCCGGTGGGAGTTGCGGAACCGCGTCAACCGGCTGGCGCAGGTCCACGGTGATTTCCATCCCTGGAATGTGCTGTTCAGGAAGAAGGCGGACTTCAGCGTGCTCGACCGGTCGCGCGGCGAGTGGGGGGAGCCGGCAGACGACGTCACGTCCATGACAATTAATTATCTGTTCTGCTCGTTGCGGCGGTGGGGGGACCTGCGGGGGCCCTTCGACCAGTTGTTCCGGGGATTCTGGGACCGCTATCTGGAAAAGAGCGGAGACCGCGGCGTCCTGGAGGCCGCCGCGCCCTTCTTCGCCTTCCGCGGGCTCGTCATCGCCAGTCCCGTTTGGTACCCGACTCTCACGATGGACGTCCGCCGTTCGATTTTCCGCTTTGTCCAAAACGTGCTGGCCGACGACCGGTTCGATCCGGCCGGCGTGAACCGGTATTGCCGGGGATAGCGCGCAGGCACGAGGCCCGGGGCAAGCGGCGATGGGCGAGGGGGGGGTGGGAAGTGCGCGGCGCGCGTCCCAATGGTCCCGCGCGCCGCGTCCGTCGAGCCGGCGTCAGCGGTGCTGCTTCTCGATGTAGGGCTCGATCTCCTTCTTGTCTTCCTTCACGTCGTATCGGCCGGAGACATGATCCAGCATCTCGTTGGCGTAGAGCCGCCCGGTCGGGGCCGTGATCACGACCTTGGCCTCGGCAGTCTGCTTCGGGCCGATGGTGACGGTCTGCTCGATCCGGGTCCGGATGTAGGGGTGCCAGGCGACCAGCGTATAGGTGCCGGGCGGCACGTCGGTGATCGTGAAGCGGCCCTGCTCGTCCGTCTTGGCGAAGTACGGATTGTGAACTGCCACCCCCCAACTCTCCATGTAGGCGTGGAAGCCGCACTGCATGACGAAGACGTGGCGGCCCTTGGTGAGGTTGACCAGTTGTTTCATCGGCGCGCCGGCCATGTGCTTGTGGTACATCGCGGCCTCGCTGCGGTCCTTGAAGTTGCGGGGGTGCGCCGGGTTCATCGGCAGGGGCACGTTGAAGAGCACGCGCGGGCCCAGGTGGGACGTCTCATAGGCCTGGATGTCATGCATGACCGGGTCCATGTTGACGACCGTCACGGATTGGTCGTCCCGCACGACGGTCGTGAACGGCAGGAATTGGCAGTCCCGCGCCTCGATTTGCCTGATACCCTCCTCGGCGAAGGGCTTGCCCTTGTCGATGCCTTCCAGGTAGACCACCACGTCCCGAAACTCGCCCGCCGGTCCCACGTTGAACGGTTGCAGGACGCGCCAGCCCTGCCCGTCGGAGATGCGCCCGCAATAGATCGGGTCCGGCAGCGTGAGCAGGTTATAGCCCTTCGGTTTCGGCACCGCGCCGTCCAGCTTGGCGGTTCCGATGAGCGTGCCGCCGTTCGGCACCGGCGCTTCCTCGTAGGCCCAGGCGGCCCCTCCGCCGCAACCCAGGGCCGCAATCAACAGTCCGATGAAATACCGCATGATGGTCCCCTCCTGCTGACGGGTATCACAACTCGATCGTTCACCCGGCCGGCCCTCTGACACGGGGGAGCGCCTGTGGCCGCCAAGCCTGCCGAACGACCGGGATAATTTTTATTGGAAATCATAACAGATTTGACCGCAGGAGGAGAAGACTGTTTCGTCAAGGCGGACTGGTTGCGGCTCCCTTCCCCGGCAGCGGCAACCTTGATGACCTCAGGGGCCGTGGTTGGCTTGGTTCCATGGCGGTGTTCGCTGTGAGCCCATCAAGGGCCGGTGACGTCGGATCGGACTAGGCCATCGCGAGCAGGCGTTTGACGAGCTGCTGAAGCTCGTGCACGTCCACCGGCTTCGAAAGGGCGGCATCGACGATCTTGTGGTTGACGGCCTCCAACAGGACCCTCGGCGTCGTTTCTCCGGTGATGAGCACGGTCTTGATCGGCTTTAGATCGGTCCGGCCGCGCAAGTCCTGGCAGAGCGTGATGCCGTCCCAGTTCGGCATCAGATAATCGGACAGCAGGAGGTCCGGTTGCTCGGCTTCGATTAGGTTCATGGCCTCCATGCCATCTCCCGCTTCCATCATGTGGACGGGAAGCCCCTTGAGGGCCGCGCGAAGGAACGCGCGCATCTGGGGTTGATCATCCACGATCAGGACCTTGGCCTTGGACACAGGTGCGTTGTTCATACTCAACATCCCTCCTTCCCGGTGATCAGATCATCGAGCAACGTGTTCAACTTGGCCACCTCGATCGGCTTGGTGAGATATTGCTTCGCGCCGGCAGCCAGGAGTTTGTCGATCTGCTTCTGCATCGCATCGGCGCTGAGCATGACGACGGGTATCGCCGCCGTTTCCGGCCGTTCCCGCAGGCGCAGCAGGACCTCGTCCCCCGGGATGTCCGGCAGGTTCAAGTCCAGCAGAATCAAGTCGGGACGGTGCGCGAGGGCAAGCTCAAGACCCAGTTTCCCCAGCATCGCGCCGATCAGCTTGACGCCGGGCCGCTTCTCGACAAGACATTCGACGAGCTGGTAATTGGATTGATTGTCCTCGATGTAGAGCACCGTAACCGTTCTGCCTGAGACCGGCGCCGTGACCTGAACTTTGTCGGGCACCAGTGAGATACGGGCCGCGGGGGGCTCCGAGAGCGGGAGCTCGACGGAGACCGACGTCCCTTGTCCCACCACGCTCTCGATGAAGATCGTCCCGCCCATCACGGTGATCAGACTTCGGCTGAGGACCAGTCCGAGCCCGGTCCCCTCGGTCTGTGAATCCGCCTCGAGCCGATCGAAGGGTGTGAACAGCCGCGATAACAAAGCCGGAGGGATCCCGCCCCCCGTGTCCGTGACGGTCAGCCGATACCGCCCGTCCGGAACGGCCTGTCCTGTGACCGTCAACGTGCCTCCCTCCCTGTTGTATTTCACTCCGTTGGACAGGAGGTTCACCAGGACCTGCTTCAGGTGCTGCTGTTCGGCCCGTACATAGACAGCTTCCCCCTGGACGGCCGGTGTCAGGAGTCGGATGCGACGTGCGGCCGCCTGGGGTCGGATCAGGTCCACGGCTTCTTGGATGACGGTGGAGACGGAAACCGGTTCCAGCGAGAGGGTGATGCGGCCGGCCTCAATCCGGGCGATATCCAGCACCTCGTTGACGAGGGTGAGCAGATGCCGGCCTCCCTTGAGGATTTGCTGCACATGCTCCTGCTGGTCCGGCCGCAGCTCCTCCATCTCCAACAATTGGGCGAAGCCCAGCACGGCGTTCAGCGGCGTCCGCAGCTCGTGGCTCATGCGGGAGAGAAATTCGCTCTTGGCCTGGTTGGCGCGCTCGGCCGAGAGCTTGGCGAGGTTGATTTCCTCGAGGTTCTTGCGCTCGGTAATGTCCCTGGCAACCGCCTGGAAACCCACCACCTGGCCGTCCTCGAAGAGCTGCTGCACGTTTTGCTCCAGCCAGATTTCCGTCCCGTCCTTCCGGAGGGCGGGAAACTCGTAATAGCTGCTTGCGGCCTTTTCCGCGAGCTGCTTGCGGTAGAACCGTTCGACGGCCCGCCGTTGATCCGGTCGGATCACGTCGGTAAAGCGCATGCGCAGGAGTTCCTCTTCGGAGTACTGCATGAGGCGGGTGGCCATCGGGTTCACGAAGGTCAGGCGTCCCCGGGCATCGGTCCGGTAGATGATGTCGTTGGCGTGATCGACCAGGAGCTTGTACTGCTGCCGGCTGTCGTGCAGCGCTTCCTCGGCCTCCTTCCGCTCGATGAATTGGCCGATCTTGATGCCAATGTCGTCGACCATCTGCATGAGCTCGGGGTCCGGTTCGCGCGCCTCGCGGCTGAAGAATTCGATGATGCCGTAGATGTGCTTCCCGATCCTGACCGGGAATCCGACCATGCCATGCAGCCCCGCCTTGGCCGCCATCGCCGTGCGAGGAAAGGCCGGTGCGAGGCCGATATCGGTAATCCAGACCGGTTTGCCCTGATTCCAGACATGGCCCAGCATCCCGACACCCGGGGCGAATGTCCGCTGGCGGCTGTCCGCCACAAAGTCAGCGGCTTTAAACTGCGGATCATGCCAGAAGTCGATGCACCGGAGGAGTTTGGCCCTCTGGTCCACCCTCCAGAGGCCTCCCACATCCCAGCCGAGACTTTCGCAGAGCACTTGCAAAATCTGGGCGCCGGCCTTTTCCTGCGAGGGAGCTTCGGCCAGCACCTGCGTCACCGCGTACTGCGCGGCCAGGCGGCGCTCCGCCCGCTTGCGTTCGGTGGCATCGATAATGAACCCGGTGAACTGCCACAGGTCGTGGATCTTGGTCGCGGTGACGGCCAGCTCCACGGGGAACTCCCGGCCGGTCCGGTGCAGCGCGGTGATTTCGATACGCCGGTTCAGCACCGGGCCTTCGCCGGTGGCCAGGAACCGCTTCATGCCCTGGTTGTGCGCCTCGCGATGTTGGGGCGGGATGATCACCTCGGCCACCGGGCGGCCGACGACCTCCGATTTGTTCCACCCGAAGATGATGTCCGCCTGCGCGTTCCAGTCGAGAATCACCCCCCCGCTGTCCATCACAACGATGGCATCCAGCGAGGTGTCCATGAGGGATTTCATCCGCGTCGCATGGAGCCGGAGCGATTCCTCCATCCGCGTGCGCGTGGCGGTCGCCTCCGCCTCGTTGAGGGCCCGGCGGACTGCGGCGGGGAGCCGGGCCAGGTTTTTCTTGAGCACGTAATCGGTCGCGCCGAGCTGAAGGGTCATCACGGCGAACTCCTCGCCCATCACTCCGGAGACGAAGATGAAGGGGAGCGCCGGATTGAGCGCGGCCGCCAGCTTCAGGGCGTCCAGGCCGGTCACCGTGGGCAGGTTGTAGTCGGACAGGATCAGATCGAAGCGTTCGCGCTCCAGCGCCGCCTTGAACGCCTCGCCGGTGTCGACCCGGGTAATCGAGCAGGGAAGGTCGTTGTCGGCCAGCGCATGTCTGACCAGTTCGGCGTCATTCGGATCGTCCTCCAGATGGAGCACGCGCAGCGGCAAGCCCATCACCGTCCCCCTGTGCCCGACGGCGCGCGCCGCTGTGAGAATTCGCGCAGCCACCGCGCCAGGTCGTCTGGAGGGAGCGGCATGCTCAGGAAGGCGCCCTGGATCCTGTCGCATCCGAGCGCGATGAGGCCGTGCATGGTTTGCTGGTCCTCGACACCCTCCGCGACCTGGACGAGGCCCATATCATGGCCGAGATCGATGGCGGCCCGTACGATCGCGGCATCGTTTCGATCCGTCATCAGTCCCTGCACGAACGCCTTGTCGATCTTCAGCTCGTGCACCGGCAGGCGCTTGAGGTAGGCCAGCGACGAATACCCCGTCCCGAAATCGTCCACAGACAAGCGCAGCTTCATCTGGGACAGTTGTGTCAGACAATCCGTCGCCCGGACCGGGTCGGACATGATGACGCTCTCCGTAATCTCCAGTTCCAGGAGCTGCGGCGCCACTCCTTGCGCTTTCAGGAAACGGCCGATCTGGTGGGGGAGTCCGGAATCGAGGAGGTTTCTGGCCGACAGGTTCACCGCCACCGCCAGTTCGATTCCCTCCTGTTGCCAGGCCTGAATCTGGCGCAACGCGGTCTGGATGGCCCATTCGGTCAGCGGCTTGATCAGGCCGGTATGTTCCGCCAGCGGAATGAACTGCATCGGCTGGATCAAGCCCCGCGTCGGGTGCTGCCAGCGCATCAGGGCCTCGGCGCCGACGATCCGCCCGCTCTTCAATTCCATCTTGGGCTGGTAGTGCAGGATCAGTTGATTGTTCTTGATCGCGTCACGCAGCTCGCCGATCAGCGCCAGCCGTTCCGAGCTGAAGTGGTCCAGGGCCTGGTCATACACGGCCAAGTGGCGTTGACTGTCGCTGGCGAGCGAGAGGGCGATATCCGCCCGTCTGAACAGCGAGCCGGAATCCTGGCCATGCAAAGGGAAGAGCGAAATCCCGACCGTCCCTTCAATATCCAGGCGCAACCCTCCGATCTCGACCGGCTCCCGCAGCGTGTCCAGCACGAGGGCGGCGGCATACGTGGCCTGTGCGATGTCGCCCGGGAGCAGGACAGCAAACCGCTCTCCGCTGGGAGCTGCCACCAGGGCCGGGTCCGGCAGGGCGTCTGCCAGTCGCTGGCCGACCGTCCGCAGCAGGAGGTCGCCGTTCTCGTGTCCGAGGGTGTTCGTGATATCCGAAAAATGACTCAGCGACACCAAGATCAGGGCCACCGGACCCTGCGGCTTCCCGTTGGCATGCACGAGCCGTTCGAAGCGCTCATTGACCGAGGCGCGGTTCGGAAGGCCGGTCACGGAGTCGAAGTAGGCCAACCGGCGGATCTCTTCCTCCATCTGCTTCCGCTTTAAGTTGTCCCCGGCTTCCTTCATCGCGCGATGGATCGCGGGCCCCAGGCGCGCCGTCCGGTCCTTCAGCACGTAATCCGTCGCGCCGGACTTGAGCGCTTCGACGGCCCGTTCTTCGCCGATGGTGCCGGAGGCAAAGATAAACGGCACGTCGGGGCAATGCTTCTTCGCGAGCGCCAGGGCCTCTTGTCCGCTGAAGGAGGGGAGTGCATAGTCGCACAGGATGAGATCGAATTCGCCCTGGGCGATCGCCGCCAGAAAGGCCTCCCGCGAGGTGACGCGCCGCACCTCGAACGTCAGGTCGGTCTTCTGGAGCTTCTCGTAGAGGAGCTCCGCGTCGAGCGGATTGTCTTCCACATGGAGAATGCGCAGTGGGGCGGCCATGTCAGGCTCCCGTGCCACGGCCGCCTTGGGCCGCGTTCCCCGTGCCGTTGTCCTGCCCTGGCTGAGGGGTGGAGGAGCGCGCCTTGTCCTTCGCGTGCTCGATCGCGCGCTGGACGGCCGGCACCAGGCGGGCCAGCCGGTCTTTCATGAGATAGTCCGTCGCGCCGCGTTGCAGGCTTTCCGCGGCCAGGTCATCGCTCAGGAACCCGGAGACGAAAATGAACGGGACGTCCGGCCGGCGCGTACGGGCGAGCTCCAGGGCCGCCAGCCCGTGAAACTGCGGCAGGTCATAGTCGCTGAGAATCAGATCGATGGGAAGATGCCGCAGGCCCATCAGGAAATCCTCGCGGGTAAACACGCGCCTGATGTCGACGACCAAGCCTTCTCTGACGAGGAGCCGTTCGATCAACTCCGCATCGGACGGATTGTCCTCCACGTGCAGGATGCACAACGGCGTCGGGGGCCTGGACTCACTCGACATGCGTGCCTCCGCTCATCGTGGTTGTGACGGCGCGTGCTGGTCCTGGCGCCGGCCCACGCTGCGGGGCGGCGGTTCGTTGATGACCGCCCAGAAGACGCCGAGCTCCTTGACGGCATCGATGAATTTCTGGAAATCCACCGGCTTGACCACGTAGGCATTGACGCCCAGTCTGTAGCTCTCGACCAGGTCCTTCTCTTCGCGGGACGAGGTCAGGATGACGACCGGGATCGTGTTGAGCCGTTCGTCCGCCTTGATGGTGCGCAGCACCTCCAGCCCGTCCATCTTGGGCATCTTCAGGTCCAGCAACACCACGGCCGGGTTGCTGTCGGCCCGGAGGGCATATTTCCCACGGCGGTACAGATAATCCAATGCCTCCGCGCCGTCATTGACGACGACCACTTCGTTGGCCAGGTTATGTTCCTCCAGCGCCGTCAGCGTCAGTTCCACGTCTTTGGGGTTATCCTCCGCGAACAGGATCCGTTTGAATTCAGCCATCATGACTCGCCTCCTTGCGAGCGGGGAGTGCAACATAAAACGTGGCGCCGCCGTTCACCGTCCCTTCCGCCCAGACGCGGCCGCCATGTCGATGAATAATGCGCTGGACGTTCGCCAGCCCGATACCCGTGCCTTCAAACTCGGCCGCGGTGTGCAGGCGCTGGAACACGCCGAACAACTTGTGCGCGTACTGCATGTCGAACCCGGCGCCGTTGTCCCGGACGAAGACCACGTGTTCGGTCTGCGAACCGTTGAGGCATCCGACTTCGATCGCCGCCTGCTCGCGCTGGCGCGTGTATTTGACGGCGTTCCCGATCAGGTTGATCAGGACCTGGCGCAACAGGGGTGGGTCGCCGTGCACCTCGGGCAGCGGGCTGATTGTCCAGGCGATGTGGCGGTTTTGAACCTCGGGCTGGATCTCGTCCAGGACGTCCTTGACCAATTGGTCCAGGCGAACCGGTGTGGAGCGCATCTCCGTCCGTCCAACTCGTGAAAAAGACAGCAGGTCGTCCACCAGGGCTCCCATCTGCTTCGCTGAATCTGAAATGGTCTGCAGAAAGCGTCGGCCTTTGTCGTCCAGCGCGGCGGCGGCATGTTTGCCGAGCAATTCGGCAAACCCGTTGATGTGGCGCAGGGGTGCGCGCAGGTCATGGGAGACGGAATAGCTGAAGGCTTCCAGCTCCTTGTTGGCGGTCTCCAACTGTTCGCCCTTGCGGCGGATCTCTTCTTCCGCCCGTTTGCGCTGGGTGATATCACGGGCGATCTTCGAGATGCCGATGATGGTCCCGCGCTCGTCCCTGATGGGGGAGATTGTCAGGGATACGTCGATGAGCCGGCCATCCTTGCTCCGGCGAACGGTTTCGAAGTGATCCAGAATCTTCCCCTGTCGCAGGCTGGCGATGATGTGCGCTTCTTCTTCGATGCGGTCTGGCGGCAGCAGGATGATAATGTGGTGGCCGATCATTTCCCCGGCCGTGTACCCGAACAGTTGCTCCGCCCCCTGATTCCAACTCGTCACGATGCCGTCCAGCGTCTTGCTGATGATCGCGTCATGTGAGGACGCCACGATTGAGGCAAGACGGGCGATGCCTTCCGCCGCCCGCTTGCGTTCGGTGATGTCCTCGATCGCCACGAGGATCTGGCTCGTGTTGTTGCCGGGCCGGAAGAGCTTTCGGCCGTTAAGAATCATCGTCCGGCGGCCGATCCCCTCGATTTCATACTCGGCCTCGAAATCGTTGAACTCGGTATGTTGAGGAATAATCGCGTGGAGGATTTCCCGGAGCTTGGGGATGTCCCACTGGCCATTTCCCAACTCAAAGAACAGTCGATGTTCGATCGCTCCCGGTGTGGTCCGAAACTTCTCGTAAAAGGAGCGGTTGGCCCGGTGGACCCTGAGGTCGGCGTCCAGGATCACGAGCGGTTCCCGGACTGTTTCGACGACGCTTTCCGCGTAGGCCCTGGCTTCCCTGGCCAGTTGCTCGCCGACCTCCGCCTTTTTCCTCCGGATAATCAGCAGGGCGACAAGCCAGACGCATCCGGCGGCGATTGCGCGATTGATGAGGATGACTTCGAATTTGGCGTTGCTGAAGGGTGACAGGAGTGCTCCCAGCGGAATGAGGAGGGTGCAGCCCGCGGCAGTCCATAGCGCGGCGTGCTGCCAGGGGAGCCACGAGGCCAGGAGGACCACGCCGACGTACAGGTTGAAGGCCGTAAACCCGAGCGGGGTCAACACGTCCAGCGCCAGAACGACGACGCCGGACGCGATGACTACGGGCAGAAGATTAAATCGCTGTCCCCCCATAATGAATGCGCGCTCGAAAAAGGACATCTGTCCCTGCCAATGGCAGGGACAGGGCACTGTTACGGTTTCCTATCTGGCTGAAATAGTTTGGATTATTATCTGAAAATGACAAGGGCCATTAGGAGGGAGCCATCAGCAGAAAGACCGTTGGAGCAGGAGCCTTAGGCAAAAGCGAAAAACGGAAAGTATTCTATGATTTCAACTGGTTGGGCTGGTTGAGTCGGGTATAGAGGGCTGCGGCTTCAGAACGGCTGAATACATTCAGTTTCTGAAACACGGTGCTGAGGTAATTTTTCACGGTCTTGTCGCTGATACCCATCTCGGCCGCAATCTCCTTGTTGGTCTTGCCTTCTGTCACGAGGACGAGCACGCGCCCTTCCTGGGATGACAATTTCTTGGCCGGGTGGTCATCCGATCCTGACAACCCTTCGCGCAGGCTATCGCGGATCCGTCCCATCACAAGGGGGTCGAGGACTGATTTCCCGGCCGCGACGTCGCGAATGGCGCAGCTCAGGACGCTGCCGTTGGCTTCCTTGAGCAGATAGCCGCTGGCTCCTGAGAAGACGGTCGAGAGCACGGTGGAGTCGTCTGAAAAGGAGGTCAGGAAGAGGACGCGGGCCTCCGGGCAGATGTTCCGAATCTCGCGGCAGGCTTCGACCCCGTCCCCGTCTGGCAGGTTGATGTCCATCAGGATGACGTCGGGCATGAGCCTGGCCGCCTCGATAATGGCCTCATGCATCGTGGCCGCTTCCCCCACGATGTGAAAGTCGGCCATCCGCTTGAACAGGGTCCTGAGGCCGAGGCGGACGACTTCGTGGTCGTCCACCAGCAGCAGCCGGATCGGTGTGTCATCAGGCCGGGTCATTTCGGGCTCTCCATACTGCTCTCCTCGTGGATCGGCAGATCGAGGCGGAGGCGTGTGCCATGCTTCAGCCTGGACACCAGCTCCAGCTTCGCCCGCATCCCGGCCGCCCGCTCCTCGATGTTCAGGAGTCCGTTGCCGACCGCGGTGACCTGCCGGTCGAACCCCGTGCCGTTGTCCTCCACCTCCAGGCGCACCCGGTCGCGTTCCATTCGAAGGGCCACGCGCACGGTGGAGGCGCTGGAATGCCGGAGGCAGTTGCTCATGGCTTCCTGCGCGATGTACAGCATCTCCTTCCGCTCCTTGGTGGTCAGGCAGGCCGCGGCTCTGGCATCCACCTTCAGGTCGATGTGCATCGAATCGGCCCGCTCCATGGCGCTCGCCACTCGCCGCAGCTCGTTCTTGAGCCTGTTGGCGCTGAACAGCATGGCGTCGTCACCCTTGGCGAGATGTTGCCGCACGTCGCGGATGACCTTGTTCACGTCGGCCACGGTCTGCCCCAGCCTCACCTGGGCTTTCTTGATATCTTCTTCGGTCAGCCGCTGGCATTCCTCCACTGACAGGCCGATGGTATAGAGGGACTGGATGAGTCCATCGTGGAGGTCGCGCATGAGTAGCTCGCGTTCCTCGAGGAGCGCGCGCAGGTGCTGCTCGCTCACCCGCAGCGCCTGTTCGCTCGCCCGCAAGGCCCCCTCCGCATGCGCCCGCTCCATTTCGGCCGCCGCGCGCGCGGCGAAGATCCGGAGGAGGGAGTCCGCCTGGTCCGGGTGCGACAGCGGTTTTCCGTGCATGACCACCAGCAACCCCATCACGTGCCCCGCCGAGGCGAACAACGGCGTTCCGAAATACGCCTCCACGTCCATCTCAACCAGCAAACGGTCCTCCGGGAAGGCCTGGCGAACGTCGCGTGGATACGTGCATCGGGTCTGCTGAATGACGTGCTCGCAGGGGGTATGGGCAAGGTCGTATTCGAAGTTGTCGGCGATCCGGCCCTTCGCAAAGACAGCCACGGTCCGGACCCGGTCCATGCGCCCGCCGGTCAGTTCTCCGATAAAGGCGTAATCTGCTTCCACGCTTTGAGCCAGCAGGGTGACGAGCGAGCTGAAGAATTCCTGGCCGGTGACAGACGAGACACCCTCCGCCATCCTCCTCATCACGGTTTCTGTCCGCTTGCGCTCCGTGATGTCCTGGACCTGCGCGATGGTGTTCACCGGCTTGCCGTCGGCATCCCGCACGACCGACACGCTCGCGAACCCCCAGACATCCCGGCCCAGTTTGTGCCGGTACCGTTTCTCGAGGTGGAACGACTCCACCTCGCCTTGCAGCAGTTGGTTCAGACGCTGGAGGTTTGAATCCAAATCATCCGGGTGCGTCACGTCCTGGAAGCGTGTGCTTCGTAACTCCTCCTCCGTGTACCCCAGCATCCTGCACAGGATGCTGTTGGCGTGGAGAAATGTGCCGTCGGTGCTCAGCAGGGCCATGCCGACCGCGGTCTCTTCGAAGGCGGTCCTGAAACGCTCCTCGCTCCCGCGAAGCGCCTTCTCCGCCTGTTGGCGCTCGCTGATATCCTCGACGATGTATGCGAACCGAGCAACGCCATGTTCATTCCGTGTGACGAAGCAGACCGTCGCACTCAGGGTTCGAGGGTTATCACTCCCGCCATGTTCATATTCGAACCGGACCGGGTGCCCCGTGCGCTCTGACTGCCGATAGTGCTCAATCCAGCGTTGGATGTGCGGACGGGGCGCACCCATCTCG
>JBFGRH010000004.1:0-24324 GCA_041563795.1 Nitrospiraceae bacterium
ATGGATCCTGCGCAACTCGCCCGTACCCATCGGAACCGTGCCGATCTACCAGGCCCTCGAGAAGGTCGGCGGCGCGCCGGAGGATCTGACCTGGGATCTGTTTCGCGACACACTGATCGAGCAGGCCGAGCAGGGGGTCGACTACTTCACGATCCACGCCGGGCTGCGCCTGCCCTACGTGCCGATGACCGCCAAGCGGGTGACCGGCATCGTTTCGCGGGGCGGATCCATCATGGCCAAGTGGTGCCTGGCGCATCACGAGGAAAACTTCCTCTACACCCATTTCGAAGAAATCTGCGAGATCATGAAGGCCTACGACGTCTCCTTCAGCCTCGGGGACGGCCTGCGGCCCGGGTCCATCGCGGATGCCAACGACGAGGCGCAGTTCGCCGAACTGGAAACGCTCGGCGAGCTCACGAAGATCGCCTGGACACAGGACGTGCAGGTGATGATCGAGGGGCCGGGCCACGTGCCGATGCACATGATCCAGGTCAACATGGAGAAGCAGCTCAAGGAATGCCACGAGGCGCCCTTCTACACGCTGGGACCGCTGACCACCGACATCGCGCCGGGGTACGACCACATCACGTCCGGAATCGGCGCGGCCATGATCGGCTGGTACGGCTGCGCGATGCTCTGCTACGTGACGCCGAAGGAGCACCTCGGCCTCCCCGACCGGGACGACGTGAAGACCGGGGTGATCACCTACAAGATCGCGGCCCATGCGGCGGACCTGGCGAAGGGACACCCCGGCGCCCAGGCGCGGGACAATGCGCTCTCGAAGGCCCGTTTCGAATTCCGGTGGGAGGACCAGTTCAACCTGTCGCTGGACCCGGACACGGCCAAGGACTTCCACGACGCCACGCTGCCGGACAACGCGGCCAAGGTCTCGCACTTCTGCTCGATGTGCGGGCCGCACTTCTGCTCGATGAAGATCACGCAGGATGTCCGGGAGTACGCCAAGCAGAAGCAACTGGACGAGCAGCAGGCCCTCCAGGCCGGCATGAAGGAAAAATCGGACGAGTTCAAGAAAGCGGGCGCTGAAATCTACCGATAGAGGATCGCCATGACCAAGAAACCGACACCCGCGCCCCTGCGCGAACGCGACATCACCCGGCAGATCGCCCGGGAATATTACAAGGAATTCGACCAGCTCATCGAAAGCGACGTGATCATCGTCGGGGCCGGTCCCTCCGGCCTCATCTGCGGCCACGACCTGGCCGCCATGGGCTTTCGCACGCTGATCATCGAGCAGAGCCTCGCGCTCGGCGGCGGCTTCTGGTCCGGCGGCTATCTGATGAACAAGGCCACCATCTGTGCCCCGGCCAACGAGATCCTGGAAGAGATCGGCGTCCCCTGCAAGAAAATCAAGGACTGCGAGGGCATGTACATGGTGGACCCGCCGCATGCCACCGGGGCGCTGGTCGCCGCCGCTTACAAGGGCGGCGCCAAGATCATGAACCTGACCAGGGTCGTGGACCTGATCCTGCGCAAGGACGGCCTCCTGGAAGGCGTCGTCGTCAACAGCACGACCGCCGAGATGGCCGGCCACGACGTCATTCACGTGGACCCGATCGCGCTGGAGAGCAAGATCGTCGTGGATGCGACGGGCCATGACGCGGTGGTGGTGAACCTGCTGCACAAGCGGGGCCTGTACAAGCCGGTGCCGGGCAACGGCGCCATGTGGGTCTCCCGCTCCGAGCAGGAGGTGATGGACCGCACCGGCGAGGTATACGCCAACTGTTTCGTGGTAGGATTAGCCGTGGCGGCCGTCCACGGCACGCCCCGGATGGGCCCGGCCTTCGGTTCGATGCTGCTCTCGGGCCGCTACGGAGCCGAGTTGATCAAAAAGAAGTTAAAACACGAATAGCGGGACAATAACGGATGGATGCACAAGACTTTTTGATTCAAGGCGAAGGCCGCGAAGAGGATAAGAAGGAAGCCTGGAACTTCTTCCAGCAGGCCTACGAGCACCAGATGAAGGGCGAGCTGGAAGAGGCGGTGGATCTCTACAAGAAGTCCATCGACGTGCATCCGACAGCCGAGGCCTACACCTTCCTGGGCTGGACCTACAGTTTCATGGGACGGCTGGATGAGGCCATTGAGGAATGCCACCACGCCATCCAGGTGGACCCGGACTTCGGCAATCCCTACAACGACATCGGCGCCTACCTGATCGAGCAGGGAAAGTTCGACGAGGCCATCCCCTGGTTCGAGCAGGCCATGCAGGCCAGGCGCTACGAGAGCCCGGCCTTCCCCCACTTGAATCTCGGCCGCGTGTACGAGCGCAAGGGCCGGTGGGATGAGGCCCTCGAATCCTACAAAAAAGCCCTGACGCTCAACCCGAACTACGCCCTGGCCAAGAAGGCCCTGGGCCGGTTAATCGGGATGCTGAATTAGCCGTTCCCGGCTCCACGCCATGGAACCTGACAAGAAAACCGTCCTCGTTGCCGTCACCGACATCTTCTTCTACACGAAAATCCGTGATGCGCTGATTCCGAAAGGCTATGTGCTGGAGCGCGCCCGCACGCAGGACGACGTGCCGGCCAAGGCGGACAGCCTCCACCCCTGCGCCATGATCCTGAACATGAACGACGAGAAGCTCGATGCGTTCCAGGCGCTCGAACAGATCAAGGGGCAGGACCGCTTCAAGGCCATCCCCGTGCTGGCCTTTGCCAATCATGAGGAAGTCGAGACCTGGAAGCGCGCCAGGGAACTGGGCGTAACCAAGATCGTCTCCCGCAACGAGTTTTCCTCGCGCATGAGAGATCTTGTCGAGGAACTCCTCGCGCCAGGCGTGAAGGGCAACCTTGCATGAAGCAATCTCCCTTACATGAACAGCACCGCGCGCTCGGCGCGACCTTCGGCGAAACGGCCGGATGGGAGATGCCCCTCCACTACGGCAGCGCGGATGCAGAACACGCGGCCGTCCGGAAGGGCGTCGGCGTGGCCGATCTTTCGCACCGGGGCCGGCTGAACGTCACGGGAGACGACCGGATCAAGTGGCTGCAGGGCGTCATCAGCAACGATATCCTTCCGCTGAAACAGGGCCAGGGGGTCTACTCCAGCTTCCTGACGCACAAGGGCAAGATGCTGACCTATTTCCGCGTCTATGTCCTGGCAGATTCGCTCCTGCTGGAAGACGTCGGCGAGATTGGCGATGCCACGTACCAATCCCTCCGCAAGTTCCTGCTCTACGGCACCAAGGCCAAAATGCAGAGCTATGCTGACTCCTGGGGGTCGTTGCTGCTGAGCGGACCCAAGACCCCCGAGCTCATCAAAGCGGCCTTCGGAGCCGAGGTTGGGAGTTTGAAACCCCTTTCGTTTGTGACGCAGGAGATTGCCGGACAGCAGGCGCTGCTCATCCGGACCGAGGAAACCGGCGAAACCGACGTTGAACTGTTGATTCCGTCCGGGGGGTTGGCCGCTGCCTGGGATCAACTCTGGTCGGCCGGCCGGCCGATGGGGCTCAAGCCCTTCGGGGCCGAGGCCCGCGACATGCTCCGGGTGGAAGCGGGCCTGCCGAAGGCCGGCCAGGATCTAACCGAGGAGATCGTTCCGCCCGAAGCCAACCTGGAAGGGAAAGCGTTCAGCCTCTCGAAGGGCTGCTATCCGGGGCAGGAAGTCGTGGCGCGGATGGATACCTACGGCAGCGTGCGCCGCCGCCTCGCCGGGCTGGTGCTGAACGACTCGGTCATCCCCCCAAGAGGCGCCAAGCTGTTCAGCGGCGATCGCGAAGTCGGCTGGATCAGCAGCGCCGTGCGATCCCCGTCGGTCGGGAGCGTGATCGCGCTCGGGTTTCCGTTGCGGGATTTCAGCAAGCCGGGGACCGCCTTGACCGTGGACATCGACGGCCGGCGCCACGACGCCACCGTGCAGGCCCTGCCCTTCCACACCAGCCGGTAAACTATTTCTCCGGATTGCGGGCGTCGGACACGGCCTTGGCGAACGCCAGCAGGCTCTTGCGCTCGTCGTCGCTGAGAGCCAGGAGCAGATGCGCTTCCTCGCCGTGCATGAGCCGCAGGCTCAGGAACGGCTCTTCCTTGCGCTTTTCCTTGTTTTCATACATCGCGTCGATCACCTGGACCTTGTCCAGCTCGCCGACTGACACGACGTCGTAGCGGAAATACGAGTCCCCGATCACCATGTCGAAAATCACCTTCCCGGCGGTGAGCAGCAGGACGTTGAACCGGCCCTGGTCTTCATAGCCCTCCGGCAGGAACTTGTTGATGTGCATCTGCGAGACCTTCCGGTCTCCGAGCGCCGCCTGGATGTTCACCTTGAGGGCGTCGTAGTCGATCTGCAACGCCTGCTCGTCGGGCCCGGTGGCGTCCGCGGCGGCGTCCTTGGCCCGTTCAAATACCTGTGCCGAAGTCAGTGCGCTTGCCATGCTGTACTCCTTCTCAGTTTCAGGATGAATGCAAACGGAGTTACCGTACCCGACGGGCCTTCGGTATTGCAAGAGGTGGGGACGAGGATTATTGGGCTTTAAAGGTGCGCGTGAAACGCGGCAGGCCGGACTCATCCACGATTTCCAGGCGCAGGTCTCCCCTATTCACCGTCACCAGACCGAAGTTGTAGAAGCCTCCCGCGCTGTGAACGGTGGTGGGTTTGAACGCGGGATCAGGCGGGACCGGTTTGCCCGGATAGGCGGAAAGCGGCCCGGCGATGAATTCGTGGAAATCCGCCACGCCGTCCCCGTTCGGATCGTAGGCGTTGACCTGCGTGTAGTGGACGTCCCCGGCGAGCCACACGACGTTGCGTACACGGCCCTTGAGCATGGCGTTGACGATGGTGCGGAGTTCCGTCTGAAAGCCGGTCCCGTCCGCCACGCGCGTCCAACTGTCGTTGCCCGGCATCAGCACCGAGCCGCCCTTGGGGTTGGACAGGGGCACGGTCGTGACGATGAACTTCCAGGTTGCGGTCGAACGGGTGAGGCCCTCGATTAGCCAGTCCCGCTGCGCGGACCCGAGCATGGTTTTCCCGGGCCCGTCCGGATCGGCGTTCCGATCCCTGTACTGGCGGGTATCGAGGATGAAGAATTCCGCGTCCGCGCCACGGCGGAACTTCCGGTACAGGCGCGTCGGCTCTCCCGCCGGCGTCCCGACGGGCCAGTATTCCAGAAACGCCTGACGGCCCACCGGCATCAGCGGTTCGTGCGGACCGGAAAAATTGTTCCGGACTTCGTGGTCGTCCCAGATGGCATAGACCGGCACGGCCGCCAGAAACCGCTGCAGCGCGGTCGAACCGCGCTGGTACCGGTGCTTGGCCCGGAACTGGTCCAGGGTCGCCGCGGCAAACTCGCTTCCCGGCGCATTGGGCGGCGAGGGACAGACATCGTCGGCATAGATCGTATCGCCCAGCAGAAGGGTAAACGCCGGCTTGACCTGCAGCATCCGGTAGAAAATGGGATACCCGACCCAGGTGTCACGGCAGCGCTGCTGCCCGCCGAGATCGCCGGTCCATAGAAACGTCAGCGGCTGGGACTTGTCATCGGCAGGCGGCGTCGTAAACACGCCGCTTCCCGATTCCTCGATGATCTCGCGAGAGGATTGCTGGTCGGTTCGCCGGGCTCTCACCACATACCGATATCTGGTAGCCGGCAGCAGGTTCTCCAGGAGAACGGTGGCCGTATAGTCTCGGGCCTGATCGGTTGAGAACAGCGGGCTCCTGGAACGCCCCGCCCCCTGAGCGGTGCCAGGAAGCCCCCCCGCCTGATGCTCCTTGACCGGCAGCCATTCAACCTCCACCTGGGCAGGCCCGGAGGTTCGAACCCAGACGCGCGCGGATCGGCTCGTCACGTCCCCGCTCGCCACGCCATTCGGCAAGGCGACCGTGGTCACCGCCACCCAGTCATCGGGATACGGGTTGCCAGCCTGCGGGGCGGGCTGTGAGGCGCCGGTACACCCAGTTAACGCCAGCAGACACAGTGCCAGCAGGGACAGCCTGATCCTGTCATGACCGCAAGATTGCACAGGCCCCACATACCGGAAGCGCTACGCGATCGTCAAGCTCCGGCAGGAGGGGCATTGCAATCCGGGCGAACGCTACGGCATACTTCGCGCAAGGAATGCCACGATGAGCGACCAACACGCCTGCCTCGTTCCCAACTGCCTGCAGAAGCCCTATGCCCCGGCGGGCACCGCCACGGCCTGCAAGACGCATTTTCTGGAATTCCTGAAATGGAGGCGGCGGAAAGGTCCGCAGATGTTCTCGAAATACGCCGCCATGACGATGCCGGAGCGGGATGTCATCGCGACCGAGTGGGTCAAGACCGTCAAGGTCGAGTAGGCGCGTCCGCAAGCTAACCTTCTTTTTTAATCTCTCGCGCCTCCTGCCGTATGCTTCATTCCGAGCGGGGACAGGCCTTTTAGCGGTCTGTCCCCGCCCACGCTCTTTTTCCAGGGGCGACCTGGCTGACTCGCAACTGCGCGCGTCCAACGAGGGCCTTCCGAGGCCGCGCGTTGCGCGAGCACAGTGAGTCGGCCAGGGAGCCCAACCGCCACGCTCGCCTCCTATCTCATCACCGGGGAGCCGTGGTGGTGGATGATCAGCCACTCGCCCCCCACCCGCTCATACAGGTTCGTGGCCAGCACCTGACTCTCCGCCTTCTCCTCGGCCGACTGGCGGGCCGTGATATTCTCGGTGCAAATAACCCAGGCCAGATCGCCGGCGACCTGGATCTGAATTTCGGTCAGCTCAAATCGCATGGCGAACGTGTTGTTGAAGATCAGCACCCATGAATCGCGCACGTCCGGCCACCCGACCCGAAGCGCCCACCCCGGATGGATGCAGGTCACGTATTCCTGATGCGCCCAGATACGGTCCATGTTGGAAATATCCAGGCTTTCAAACGCTTCGTAAAACGCCTGGTTGGCGCGGGTGACTTCTTCGATTCGTTCCTTGATCATCGGAGGGGGTGCTTTCCGCGTCTACAGCGCGCCGGAGCGCGCTGTAGCGAGAGAAACCATTCTACAGGTACGCGCGCGTTCGTGGTTGATTCGCCGGCTAGTTGCTGGTTTCGCCCTTCAGGTCGCCGACGGGAGAGGTGTCTTTCTTGGGTTTCTCGCTCTTCAACGTACCGGCCTTCGCCTTGGCCTTGTCCTCCTGGGCCTTCTTCATCGCCTCTTTGGCCTTTTGATCCGCTTCCTTCTTGGCTTTTTCCTTCATGGGGTCGGCCTTCTTCTTCTCGGCCAGCACCGGCGTCGGAGCCAGTGAACCGGTGACAAACGCACAGGCCGTGAGGATTGCGAACGCGATGGCAAGAATGCGTTTCATAAACCCCTCCTTGGTATGAGATCCCAGGGTTTCACTGACAATCCGCAAGGGAATTTGTAACGGATTCCTCCTGTGGTTGCAAGCACTTCCCGCCACGCCTACGCGGCCTTTAATTCGGCCGTGCACTGGGCACATTTTGTGGCCTTAATGGGAATCACCGAGCAGCAGCGTGGGCACTCCTTCGTCGTCGGCGCGGCAGGCTTCTCCTCCGGCTGTGCCAAGATCCGATTGACCTGCTTGATCAGCAGGAAGATCACGAAGGCGATGATCAGAAAATCGACCAATGCCTGCAGGAACAGTCCGTAGTTAACCGTGGGGACGCCCGCCTGTTTGGCGGCCGCGAGCGAGGCCGGCTGCGTCCCGGACAGGTCGATGAACAGGCTCGCAAAATCCACCTTCCCCAGCAGAAGCCCCAGCGGAGGCATGAGAATGTCGCTCACCAGCGAGCTGACGATTTTGCCGAACGCGCCACCGATGATGACGCCGACGGCCATGTCCAGCACGTTGCCGCGTAGCGCAAATTTCTTAAACTCCTTCAGCATAAAGCCCCCCTTTATTCCCCCGTTTCATCGTTACGCACTAGGTTGCCGACGATAGGTATCGCGCGGACTGCCAATTGACCAGCCACACGCCTGCGAGAATGAGCGCCATGCCGGCGATCTTCGTCGCATCGAGCGTATCGCCGAGGATCAGGACCGCGAGCAGCAAGGCCGACACGGGGATAAGGTTGATAAAAATGCCCGCCCGAGACGGGCCGACCCTCTGCACGCCATAGAGCCAGGCCTGCTGCCCGAGCGCCGTCGGAAAAATGACCAGGAAGGCCACGGCCAGCCATGCGGAAGGGGCGACGGAATCCATGCCGGCCACCATCGCCTTCTGATCGACCCAGAGCAGCGGAACCTGCGGCAGGAGCGAAAACAACAGCGTGGTCCAGTTGACGGTCAGCGGTGAAAACCGTTCCATGATCTTCCGGCCGCCGATGGAGTAGAGCGCCCAGCAGACCTGCGCCAGCACAACCAGCAGGCCGCCCAGCCAGGGATTGGCGCCCGCCGTGCCGGACTCTCCGGCGCCCGACACCAGGGCCACACCGGCGAAGGACACCGTGCAGCCGAGGACCACCACCCGGAACGGCAGATCGTGAATCAACAGGGAGGAGAGCAGCGCCGTGATGGCCGGGGCCGCGCCGATGATGACGCCGCCCACCGCGGCTTCGACATAGCGAAGCCCGAGCAGCGTCAACAGGTGGTTGCCGAGCACGCCCAGGCTCAGCGCGGCCAGGACCGCGACATCACGCTGGGAAAGCTTCGTCGTCGCCCCCTCCTGCCACCACCAGAGCGGGACCAGCAGGGCCAGCGCGCCCACGCCGCGCAGGAGCGAGATTTCGATCACCGACAGGGAATCCAGCGCCCATTTTTGCGCGACGATCGAGCCTCCCCAGGCCACCGCGGCGAAGGTCAGCGCGCTGAACGCGGCCATCTCGGAGGACTTGCTCATGCGCCAGTCCTCCTCACCCTGATCCATGTCCGTCGCACAATCGTCCGTGCATCGCGGCCAGAGCTCGTTTGACTGTCGGGAATCGCATGGTAAAGTAACGTCGTCCGTTGGCGGAGGCCCCAAGCGATACCCCGCTGCAAGGAGGTTCCTCGATGGTGTCTGCGATTTCTCAACGGTTGGTTTGTTGCCTGGTCGCGCTCGCGATGGTCTCGACCGGCTGCACGAAAGCGCTGGTCAAGGATGACGTGCGCCAGACCGTCACGTCCGGCAAGCATTGCTCCGGATCCGAGTGGGTGAACGATTCGTCCCTGGCCGTGCTGCCGATCCCGATCGTCGCGTTCTTCGTCCCCCAGGCCGATTTGTACGACATCAAGGCGGACGACTACCTGAAGCGCTGCGGCGACCCCTCGAATCTGGTGAACCGCTCGGTCGAGGTGAACCGCCTCGCCTGCATTCCGCTGGGTTTGACCCGGATCATCACACTGGGCGTCTTTCAATACTGCACGGCACATGTCTCCTGGGACGCCGACCTGAAATCCTGATCCGTCCGACCCAGCCCGATAGCCTGCCGGAGCGTGGCCGTTCACCCGGCCACGCCTGGCTTCCATTTGACGACCATGACGCCGTCGCGCAGGGTCACGAGGACGGCATCCACGCTGGAATCCGAGGCGACAAGCCGGTTCAATTCCTGAATCGCCGCCGTGGACGGATCCGGCGGCGGCTGTTTCAACACATCGCCCGACCAGAGCACGTTATCGATGAGAATCGCACCCTGCGCCGACACCAGGTCGCGCGCCCGCGTGTAATAGTTGACGTAATTGCCCTTGTCCGCGTCGATGAAGATCAGGTCGAACGGTCCGGCGAGGTCGCGCAACGTGTCCAGCGCCGCCCCCATCCGCACGGTGATCTTGCGGCCATGCGGGCTTCTGGCGAAGTAGGTTCGGGCCAGCGTCGCCGATTTCTCGTTGATCTCGCAGGTGATGACCTGCCCATCCGCCGGCAGCGCCTCCGCGAAACACAGGGCGCTGTAGCCGGTGAACATCCCGATCTCCAGGACGCGCTTCGCCCCGACCAGGCGCACCATCATCTTGAGGAACGCCCCCTCGAGCGGCCCGACGACCATCTGGGGCCACTCCATCGTTCGGTAGGTCTCCTCGCGGAGTTCCCGACACATCTCCGATTCCGCCCAGGAGTGGGCGGCCGCGTAGTCGTCGATGCCGGGCAGAGTCAGGTCTTGCATGATCAGTAGCCCATGGCCGTGTTGAGTTTGGCCAGGACGGCCGGCGGCACCGTGAATTCGCCCTTCACTTCGATCCGGTGCGGCACCAGCATGGTCGTGTGGAAGGAGATGTCGCCGATGGACAGCTTGAGGTCCGGCTGCTCCGGCGTGCTCAACTCGACCGCTTCGACCGAGTTGGTGATCGCGCCCGTGTCCTGCGGCCCGTAGTTGGCCACCACGGCGTCCATGATCCCCAGGACCTGCTCGTTCGGCTCCACTTCCTTGGACGCCTCCCGCAACAGCCCGACGACGGCCTGCGCCTCTTCCGAGACGCTGAAATTCTCGACCCGCTCCTTGCGCCGCAACGACATGAGGTCGTTATCGAGATCCTTGCTGAAGGCCCCGTAGGCATAGCGAAAAAACTCCCAGTGCAGGCCCTTGACGCCCTTGTTGAACATCTGCAGTTCACAGAGAAAAGCCAGTTGCTGGAGCTTCACATCGTTCATGAACCCGGGCGGCCTGTCCTCAGCCTCGCCGATGGACTCGGCCAGGTGCAGCAGCGTGACGAGCAAGGCACGGTCGACGATAATCTGATCGGGTTTCCGCATGGTTGGGGACTATAGTGCGCCCTTCCAACGGGCGTCAATGCCGATATTTCAGTGCTTGACGGGCTTTCTCAATTTGGTTTTAATGTCGGCATGCCGGTCCGGGCGCACATGGCCAAGCCTCCGAAAGAAATCCGCGTCCTCAAGGACCACCTCGCCAAACACCAGCTCAAGCTCACGCGGCAGCGCGAATATATCCTCCAGGCGTTCCTCCAGAACGAACACATCACCGCCGAGCAGATGTACCGCCTGCTGGCCAAGAAAGACCCGCATATCGGACTGGCGACCATCTACCGCACGCTCAACCTGTTCTGCGAGGCGGGCCTGGCCCAGGCCCGGCACTTCGGCTCCCAGACGCAATACGACAACGTGGCGCACAAGGGCCACCACGACCATTTGATCTGCACCGGCTGCGGGAAGATCGTGGAATTCGAGAATCAGGAGATCGAACGGCTGCAGGAGCAGGTCGCGAACCGGAACGGCTTTACCATCAAGACCCACAAGCTCGAACTCTACGGTCTCTGCTCCCACTGCCGCCAGTAGCAGAGCAGAACGCCAAGACCGTCCACCAGCTTCCCCCTCACTCGCCGCGGCCTTGCCGACCACCCTTCGGACACCCATCGGCAGGCCTTGTCCCCCTCGTACACAAAAAATTGACGGCCCCCCCGTTCTTCTGATACCTTGTTGAGACGATGAATCAATATCATTTTCAGCCTTCTGCGTCCGTCCGGAGCTGGCTTCCCCTGCTGGCTGCCGCCGTCCTCCTCTTCGCCCTCGTCGTGCCGGCCGCCGCGGCGGAACCGGAGCGACTGGTCGTGTACTCGGGACGCGCGGAGCGGCTGATCAAACCCGTGCTGGATTCGTTCCAGGACAAAACCGGCATTCAGGTCGACCTGCTCTCCTCCGGGACCACGGAGCTCGTCAATCGACTGCAGGCGGAAGGCGCGCGTACCCCGGCGGATGTCTTCATCACGAATGACGCCGGGAGCCTCGAGCACGCCAGGAGATTGGAACTCCTGCACCCGCTGAAGATGAGGGAAATTGACCGGGCCATCCCTGCTCAATTCCGCGCGTCGGACAACAGCTGGGTGGGCCTGTCAGGGCGATTCTGGATCGTGGTGTATAACACGGCACAGGTCAAGCCCGGTGACATCACATCGATTCTTGATCTGGCGGATCCTCGCTGGAAGGACAAGATCGCAATCCCGAATTCCGGCAGCGAATACCTTCAGGCCGGGGTGTCGGTCATCAAGGCGACCGTGGGTGATGACCGGACCAAGCAGTTCCTGGCCGGGTTGAAGGAAAACGCCGGGACCCAGGTCTACGGGAAAAGCTCGCAAATTGTGGAGGCCATCGCCAAAGGGCAGGCCGCCGTCGGCGTGGTGAATCATTACTATATCTACCGGCACCTGGCGGCCCATCCGGGGGCGCCGATCGCCGCATTGATGCCGGACCAGCAGGAAGGCGGCATCGGAGCCATCATGAACGTGGCCGGCGTGGGAGTGATCAGACACACGCGCCATCTCGACAGCGCCAAACTGTTGGTTGAATTCCTTGTGGCGCAGGCCGGTCAGAAAATGTTCGCCGAGCTCAACAAGGAATACCCTCTGCACCCCGAAGTGAAGGCGGATCCCGCGTTGATCGAGCGCAAGACCTTCCGCGCCGCCCTGGTTCCTTTGGCGCGACTGGCCGAGCTTCGGGAGGCGACCATGACCCTTATCGAGCAAGCCGGCCTCCGGTAACGGACATGAACCAGGCGGCGGCGGTCCGGCGTTCACTCCCCGATTCCCTTTCCCTCGTTGCGCTGACGGTCGCGGGGTTGCTCTGTCTTCCCCTCGCCTATGTCGCGCACATGGCCCTGACCGCCGACGCGACCATCTGGAGCCGGCTCTGGAACACGCGGATCCCGGAACTGCTGTTCAACACCACCGCCCTCGCGCTCGGCGTGGCGGCCGGCACCCTCGTGCTCGGCGTGTCGCTGGCCTGGCTGGTGTCCCGGCGCGATTTTCCCGGCCGGCGTGTCTGGGAATGGGCCCTGGTGCTGCCGTTGGCGATGCCCACCTACGTGCTGGCCTACATCTACAGTCATCTCCTCGGCGCAGGCGGGCCGGTCGAATCGGCCTGGCAGCTGCTGGCCGGTCCGGACGGCCGAATCCCCTCTCCCCATAGCTATGGCGGCGCAACCCTGGTCATGACGCTCGATACCTTTCCCTTCGTCTACCTGCTCGCGCGGGCCGCCTTTCTCAACCTGAACGTGTCCTACGAGGAAGTGGCGCGGGCCTGCGGCGTCTCCCGCCTGGGGACCCTGCTCCGCATTACGCTCCCATTGATGCGACCGGCCATCGTGGCCGGCCTCTCCCTCGTGGTGCTCTACGTGGTGTCCGACTTCGGCGCCGTGTCGCTGCTCCGCTACCAGACACTCACTTACGCGGTTTACCAGCAAATGACCGGGCGCTACGATCCGACCGCCGCGAGCATTCTCAGCCTGCTGCTCGTGATCGCCGCGCTGATCTTTCTCGTCGCCGAGCGATGGTTCAGACGGCGCAGCCGGTTTTTTCAGACGACCGGCCGCTACCGGACCCCGGCCAGACGGCAGTGCGGCCCGCTGGGGGCCACCCTGGCCACCATCTATACGACCGGCGTGTTTGCCCTCTCGTTCGGGGTGCCGGCCTGCATGCTGGCCATGTGGAGCGTGGCGGCCGTCTCGTCGGGCGCCCTGGACGATCGGTTTATCGGATTTGTCTGGAACAGCGTCTTCCTCTCCGGCCTGGCGGCCAGCGTTGCCGTGTTCATCGGCCTGCCCCTGGCCTACCTGGCCAATCGGCGGCCGTCGCGGTTGAATCTGCTCTGCCTGCAGGCAGCCTATGCCGGCTATGCGCTGCCCGGTCCGGTGGCCGCGTTGGCCATCCTGGCGATCGTGTCGCACCTCGCGCCTATCTGGTACGGAACGGTGGCGGTGCTGGTCATCGCCTATGTCGTGCATTTTCTTCCGGCCGGCCTGCAATCCATGGAGCCGGCGCTGCAGCAGGTGACGCCCAACCTGGAAGAAGCCTCGCGCAGCCTGGGGTTGAACACGGCGGCCACGCTTCGGCGCGTGACGCTGCCGCTCGTGCGGGGCGGGTTCATCGCGGCCTGGGTGCTGATGTTCCTGCAGAGTATGAAGGAATTACCAGCAACTCTTTTACTTCGGCCGGTCGGCTTCGACACGCTGGCGGTCCGTGTGTGGCTGGAGGCGAGCGAGGAATACTACCAGCTGGCTGCGCCCTCCGCGCTCCTGATCGTCATCATGACCATCCCGGCGATTCTGTTGCTGCTCTCAAAGGACTGGCGCGCCGCCTGAGCCCCGATGTTCCAACCGGACCCCATGTCTCATTCCGATAAGCAGATTCCTCAGGCGGGCCATTCACCACGCGAGGTGCATCGGCCGACCGTCCTGGAACTCCGCAACGTCTCCTGCGCCTACGGCACGGACCAGCCGGCCATCACCGGCATTTCCTTCGCCGCGCAGGAGGGAGAAATTGTCTGCCTGCTCGGTCCATCGGGATGCGGGAAAACCACGACCCTGCGCGCCATCGCGGGCTTCGAACCCGTTACGGCCGGCGAGATCCGTCTGGAAGGCCGGCTGGTCTCCACGCCGGGCCAGCTCGTTCCGACCGAGCAGCGGCGCATCGGCATGGTCTTCCAAGAATACGCCCTGTTCCCGCACCTGCGCGTGCGGGACAATGTCGCCTTCGGGCTCCGGCATCTTTCCGGGGACGAGCGGGCGTCACAGGTGCGCCTGATGCTGGAGATGGTCGGGCTGACCGGTCTCGCCGCACGCTATCCCCACGAGCTCTCCGGCGGGCAGCAGCAGCGCGTCGCCCTGGCTCGCGCGCTGGTCCAGAAGCCGGTTGTCCTCCTGCTGGATGAACCCTTCAGCAACCTCGACCCGGACATGGCCGGCAAGATGCGCGAAGACCTCCACGACCTCCTGCGGCAGACCAAGACCACCGCCATTCTCGTCACCCACGACCACGACGAGGCCTTCGCCATGGCCGACCAGATCGCCGTCCTGAACAACGGCCGGCTCGAACAACTCGACACGCCGGAGTCGATTTACCACACACCCTCGACACCCTTCGTCGCGGACTTCGTCGGCCAGGCGGATTTCATTCCCGGCACGATTGAAAACGGGACGGTGCACACCGAGATCGGGACCTTTCCGAATCAGGCCGGCTACCGGATCGGCACGCGGGTGGTCGTGATGATCCGGCCGGACGACATCCACATCGTCCCGGTGGAGAAGAGTTTCGCCCATATTGTGGCCCGCCGGTTTCATGGCTCTGAAAACCTCTACACGATCGGCCTGCCCTCGGGGCAAGTCGTCCATGGCAGCGAGCCGTCGACCACCGTCTATCCGGTCGGCACGCCGGTTGAATTGCAGGTCAATGCCACCCACACCGTCTTGTTTGAACAGGACCGGGGCACGCCACCCTGACCTCCCCGCTCGTTTCACGGCGAGCGGCCCGCATGACAGGGATCATGGTGTTCCGGCGTCCAGATGCGATATGATCATGGCGCCTCTTCCAGGACATAGGAACAAGATAAAATCATGGAAGTCATCAAAGAAATCGTCGACTATGGGGTGATCGGCCTGTTGCTGGTCCTCAGCGTCTGGGCCGTCGCCATCGCCCTGGAGCGATGGCTGTTTTATCGCCGCGTGGACGTCGGGCAGTTTCCCAACCAGCAGGAGCTTGAGATCTCCTTGACCAAGCGCCTCGTCGTGATCGGCACCGTGGCGGCCAACGCCCCCTACATCGGGCTGCTCGGCACCGTCCTCGGCATCATGCTGACGTTCCACACGATGGGAACGTCTGGGACCATCGCCGTCAGCACGATCATGATCGGCCTCAGCCTGGCCCTCAAAGCCACGGCCGTGGGTCTGCTCGTGGCCATCCCCTGCGTGGCCATGAACAATGCCCTGCGCCGCCGCGTGACGGAACTGATCGCGCGCTACAAGGTTCAGCATGGATCGTGAGATCGACCAGATCAACGTCATCCCGCTCGTCGACGTGATGCTGGTGCTGTTGGTGATCGTGCTCACCACCGCCACGTTTATTACCACCGGCCAGATTCCGGTTGACCTTCCGAAGGCCAAGGAAGCCGGCGATCATCACGACGTTCCGGTGGTGATCACCTTGACCGCCGACGGCAGGATGTTTATGAACGATCAGCCCGTGACCGACGAGGGACTCAAGGTCTCCCTCGGCCCGCACCCGAGGGATTCCCGGGTGGTCGTCCGTGCCGATCGCGTGACGCTGCTCGAGCGGTTTGTCCAGGTGGTCGATGAAGTGCGCAGCCTTGGCTTCCGTCAAGTCAGCCTGGAAGTCGCCAAGTCGTGATGTCGCAACCCCTGACCCGTCATAGTCACTTGAACCGTCATCTGCAGGGCTGGGGGTTGTCGCTTGCCTTCCACCTGGCGGTTGTGGGTGTGGCACTCTCACTGATGACCGGGCTGCAGGCGCCCCCGATCCCGGAACCGTTCCAATGGAACGTGTCCCTCGTGCAGCCGTCCCCCAAGCCGGAACAGCCGGGCGGGAAACCTGATGCCCCGCGTGAAATGGAGCGCCTGGCCGAGGCCCCTGCCCCGGCTCCGCAGGCAGTCGAGCCGCAGGAAAGTGCGCCCGTGGTGAGGCGGGAGGCTCCGCCGATCGAGAGACCGGAGCCGGTCCAGGCCCCAGCCCCGGCTCCAGTCCAGCCTCCACAGCCGGTCGTTGAGAATCGGCCGGAGCCGGCCACTTCCCCTCAGGAACCGTCGCCGATCCCTGAACGCAAGCCGGTGGAGCGAGTCCCGGCCGTGGCCCAGGCGCACCAACGCATGCCGCCCTCCGACCTCCAGGCAACCGCGAAGCCTCCGCTTCCGGCTTCCGTCGACACACCACGCCCGATGCCTGCTCAGGAGGCCCCTCCCCAAGCAAGCCGTCTTGAAACGGCATCCATCCAGGAGGCTCCGACCGATCCGGCTCCTGCTGCTCCTGCTTCCCCCGCCCCGTCGGCACAGAAGCGGGACTATGGATGGCTGGCTGAGGCGCTGTGGAAACGTATCGAACAGCTGAAGCAATACCCCGTCACGGCGCGTCTGAACCGCTGGGAAGGGAAAGTCATTCTCCGGGCCGTGATTCAGGACGACGGCAATCTGGCCGATCTCAAGGTGGCAAAAAGTTCCGGCTACGAGGTACTGGACCAGGACGCGCTGGAGATCCTCAAGAAGACCGCTCCGATCAAGCTCACACAGCCGCTGGGACGGCCCCAGATCGTCATCCACGTCCCGATCAGCTACCAGCTGAAATAACTCATCGCGGCGTGTCTCCCGTCGCGCTCACCGCGGCGGACTCTCCAACGAGTCATTGCCGGCAACGCTCCTCGTTCCAGGCGCGCAGGACACCCTGCTGGTCGAAGGAGAGGATGTAGGCCCGACAGTACGTCGTCCTTGCAGAACCGGCATATCCGGCCGTGGCGCTTCCCCGATCGTAATAGGTCCACACTTCCCCGCCACCCTGCCGCGGCGCAACCTCGTGGGGAGTCCCATAGCGCTGGCCGACCTGCTCCTGCGTGGCCTGATCGACGTGATCACGAAAATAACCTGTTTCCATCAGCCCGCAGGCCAGGAACATGACACCGAACAGGAGTAGGGAAAGCAGTTTCATTGCGCATTACCGGCTGTGGTTCATGTGCGGCCGCATCCGACGTTCAGCGCACGGGCTCCAGGATGCGGATTCTGTCCTTCAAGCCTGAGGACACGAGCACATGGCCGGCGTCGTCGACAATCACGGCTTCGACCCCGTCCAGCCGTTCGACCAGCGCCATCCCCCGTTCCGGCCCCATCACGAACAGGCCCGTATCCAGTCCGTCCGCCAGCGTGCCCTCGGTCGCGAGCACGGTCACGCTCTGGCACCGCCTGGCCGGCCGAAGAGTCTGGGGGTCGAGAATGTGGTGGTAGCGCACACCGTCCCGTTCAAAGTAGCGCTCATAATCGCCGGCCGTCGAAATCGCCTCGTTTTCCATGTCCAGCGTGGCAAGGACGGTCCCCGGTTCCCGCGGATGCCTTATTCCGAACCGGAACCGTTCTCCAACCGGCATGCGACCAAACGTTTTGATGTCACCTGACAAGGCGACCACTCCCGCAGTAGCCCCGGCCCTTTGCATCACCTCGACCGCCCGGTCCGCTGCATACCCTTTCCCGATGCCACCGACGTCGATCCGCATGCCGGGCAGCGCGAGAAAGATACTGCCGGCCCGTTCATCCAATCGAATAAGAGAAAGGTCCGCCAGGGGCTTCACGCGCGCCAGTTCGTCGTCTGTGGGAATGTACGTTCGTTCCGTCACGCTCCAGAGCTCGACCGCCGGCCCGACCGCGATATTGAAGCCCCCGTCCGTCAGCTCGGCGAACTCCAGCGATCGCTTGACCAGGTTGAAGGCCTCCGGTGCGACCCGAACCGGTTCCCGCCCGGCTGCGGCATTGACTCGTGAAAGATCGCTGGCGGGTATCCACGTGCTGAGGATTTCCTCCAGCCGGCGGATCTCCTGAAACCCGGCGGCGACTGCCTGCTGGGCCGCCTCCTCGGAGGGAGCCACAGCCGTAATCGTCACCAGCGTGCCCATGTGCATTTGTGCCCGCTTGACCATGGCGGGACCGGCAGGTCCGGAAGAAGCACAGCCTGACAGGATTACCGCGCACAATAATTCTGATGCAAAAACAATGACTTGGCTGTTCACTTAACGTGTCCTCCTGTCCTGGCGCACCCATATTATAGGAGTGTCCGACCCCCGACAACTGGAACCATATTGATCGCTTTTATCGCTTGACAGATCGCCCCCACCTAAGATACTAATAATCGTTCTCAATTTCATTTTAAGGAGTCGTGCGGTGTCGAGAAACATTCCGATGACGGACGTTGCGGTGGCCGAAAAAGAAGCCCGGTGCGAGTGCGGCCAACTGATCGCCAAGCTTCTCGCGGGAGGGATCGAGTTGAAGTGCAAGCGATGCAAACGCATCGTCACGATTCCCTTCACGGCGATCGAAGGCTGGCCGCCCTCCCCGTCCGCCAGCCATCGGAGCGAACCTGCATCGGCCACGGCCCCCTCAGTCTAGCGAGCGTCCAATGAGTATCAACCCAAGGTCAGAGACCGTCGAGTCCCGAGCCATTCAACCACTGTTCGCATTATGGAGGTCAAGATGAAGAAGTGGTTACTGCTCGGGGCCCTCTGTGCATGGCCCCTACTGTCGACGCCTGCCATCGCGCAGGATTCGAGCTCCAAGGCCCTCGAAGAGCGAATCCAAAAGCTGGAGGAGTCCCTCAAGACGTTCCAGGAGCACGAACGCCGCGAGCGCGTCCGTGAACGGGAGCCGTTCCCGCCCGCCGGCGGCCCCCCTGCCGGCGGCGTCGGCCCGATTACTGATATTAAAGTGGAGCGCAAAGGCGAGGAGAAGGTACCCCTCGGATTCGGCTCGACCGGTTCAGGAAAACTGGTCTACGCGAAGCCCTTTCTGAGCGCACCCAAGGCCACGGTCGGCGGCTACTTCGACCTGATGTACAATAATCTCTCCCGGCAGACCCTCGACAACCCCAGCCGGAACACGTTCAACCAGCAGCGCATGGTGCCCTTCATCTATGCGGACATCACCGACCACGTGAAGTTCGCCACGGAAATCGAGATCGAGCGCGGGGGCCCGAATGCACCACAGAGCGGCGACGGGGCCATGCAGATCGAATTCGCACAGTTGGACTACCTCATTAACGAGGCGGTCAACCTGCGCGCCGGCATCCTCCTGATGCCGGTCGGCAAGTTCAATCTCCTGCACGATTCACCGTTGAACGACCTCGTTGACCGGCCGATGGTCTCCAGAATTGTCATTCCCAGCACCTGGTTCGATTCAGGAGCCGGCATCTACGGCACTCTTTATCCTTCCTCCCTGTCGAAGCTGGACTACGAAGTCTACGCCGTCAATGGCTTTTCGAATATCGCGGGGGCGCCGACCGACCTTGGAATCAGGAACTCGCGCGGAAGCGTCTCCAGGGATCGGGACGACAGCAAGGCCATCGTGGGACGCGTGGCCTTCAGCCCCATGCTGGGAATCGAGGTCGCCGGATCCGGTTACCATGGCCAATTCAAGCAGGCCACGGCAACGACGGCCGCAGGCTACATCGACATGTTCGCCGTGGACTGGACTCTTCAGCGCGGCCCTTTCGAAGTCATCGGCGAATCCGCATGGACCAGAATCAGCAATAACGGATCAGGGCCCGCTGGCATGCAGGGGTATTACGTCCAGGGAAACTATCACTTCCTGCCGGATTTCTTGAAGCAGTGGGCGCCCACCCGGTTCACGGACGCCTCGACCTTTACCGCCGTCGTCCGTTGGGAACGCGTGGATACCGACACGGATGATCGGACCAAAATTCTAGGCACGGGAAATCGCCGGCAGTTGGAACGGTTAACGCTCGGTCTCAATTTCCGTCCGATCGAGGACACGGTGTTCAAGTTCGACTGGCAGTTCAACACCCAAAAGGATGCCGTAGGGCTGGTGAACGGCGGAGATTTTGGAGGCTCAAACAACCCGCTCAATGGAAACGGGTTCCTGGTCCAGGCCGCGACGTATTTCTAGGAGCACCGTCCTGATCCCCCGCCGGCACGGCGGGGGATCAGGATACGAATCGAAATGATCAAGACGATGCCTTGGAGTCGATATGCCATCTGCCTCGCAGCCGCCCTGCTCGCCGCCTGCGCCTCCCTGGCCGGAGTGCGCGAGCGGTATGCGGTGTGCGAGTACGATCATGTGTGGGAGGCCGCCCTGGATGCGGTGAAGGATCGCCCGGTGACAGTCAAGGACAAGGGGCAGGGCACGATCGAAACAGGCTGGCTTGAGATCGCCATGCCGGGACGCAGCTTTGGGGTCCTGCAGCGCGAACTGCAGGAGAGCAAGGACCGCTCCCGCCTGTTCCTGACCGTCACGCGATTGCAGGACGTGACGAAGGTCAGTTTTGCCGAAGAACGCCAGCGGTGGGCCTTTCGCGGCGGTTCCCGGCTCTTCGGTTGGGCCCCGACGGAGCCGTCCGAGGAGCTGCTCGCCGATCTTCAGAAACGTCTCGAAACGAAGTTAAAGGAGCGCGGATGCACCCTGCCCTGAGATGGTCTCAGATTCTTTTCCTGGGGGCCCTCCTCCTCTGCGTCCCCTCCGCCTGGGCCGCCGAGCAGGTGTGGGACAGTGAACTACGCCGCTACCTGACCGACGAGGAACTGAACCATGCAGAAGTCTTCATGTCCGAGGAAGAGGCGGTCAAGATCATCCTGCCGAAATCCCAACGGGTTCGCAAGGAGTTGCTGCGTCTCACCGAACAGCAGAAGGACCTGGTCGAACAGCGGATCGGATGGAAATTCCCCGAGACGTCGTTCGAGCTGTACATCGGCGAAACCGGAGACAAGATCGACGGCTATGCCATGGTCCACAACACCATCGGGAAACACAAGCACATGACCTACATGGTGGGTGTCGACGCCCAGGGCTTCTGCACCGATGTGGAATTGCTCGTCTTTCGCGAGTCCAAGGGCAGCGAGGTCGGCCGCAAACGGTTCAACGTTCAATACGAGGGCAAGACGGTCCTCGACCCGATCCGCATCAACAAGGACATCATTAATATCAGCGGGGCCACGATGTCGGTGCGATCGATCAGCGCAGGAGTCAAGCGTGTCCTCGTCCTGATTGATGAGTTTTATCTGAAACCGCGCGGACTCGGAAGTGATACAATCACCGCGACGAAAGCCAAGTCGGGATTCTGGGGATCCCTTTTCGGGAATTGACCTTGCAGGTTCGTATCTCTGCGGATGAGAAACTTCAACGCCAAATTCAAGTTGCGGGACAGCGACCGCCACATCCGGCTGGTCTACACCCTGTTCCTGTTTCTCATGCTGGTTGCCTTCAGCTTCTCGATCTTCTGGGCCCACGACATGACCGAGCTGTCGCTGGATAACGTCGCGGCCCATTACCGGGGGTCCGACGCCACGTTCGGCGAGCCGATGTCATTCCGGGAACTGGCGGAAATCACCCACTTTCACCTCTTCACCATGCCCGTCGTCTTCATGATCCTCGTGCATGTGCTGTACCTCACGGCAGCCGACGACCGGCTCAAGATCGCCACGACCTACGCGGCATTCGGCGGGGTGGGGTTGGATTTGGTTTCGCCCTGGCTCATCAGCTACATCTCGCCTTTTTTCGCCCTGACCATGCTGACCGGCGATCTGCTGATGACTGTGTCATTCCTGGTGATGTTTTTCATTCCGCTCTATGAAATGTGGGTGCTGAGACGTCCCCTTATGGGGAAGCGAGCAGAAGGCTGACGACAACCGGAAGACGAACCACGATCTAGGCCAAAGACCTTGAGTCCAGAGCCCATCGTTGCATTGCAGCGATGGGCTCTTTCTTTTTGGGAGGCTCCATGTACGAATCGAAATCGGCACACTGCACCTCGTCGCCAATTGATGCGCTCTTGAGTATCATGCATTTGATCGAATCGGCAGACCAGCACCTGCAAGGCCACGGTATCCGGACAGCGCGATATGCGGTGCCGCTGGGAGACGCCGTGGGGTTCTCGCCTACGGAATTAAACGACCTCTGCCTTGCGTCCCTGCTCCACGACGTCGGCGTGCTGACGCTGCCCCGACATCTTCTGGACAAGGAAGGGCCGCTTTCAGACGAGGAATATGTCCTGCTTCAATCCCATCCCAGGGCCGGTGCGGAACTGCTGGCCACGATTCCGGTCCTATGCACAGCCGCCCTATGGATCGCTCATCATCACGAGCGATGGGACGGGTTCGGGTACCCCTATGGATTGCGCGGCGAATACATCCCGCTGGGCGCCCGAGTCCTGGCTGTCGCGGATACATTCGATTCACTGACTTCTCCCCACTCGTTTAGGCCGGCCCTTGATCCTGATTGCGCCCTTCGTCTGTTAAGAGACCTGGCCGGATCGCAACTTGATCCGTCGCTCGTTCCCGTCTTCACGCATCTGATTCCCACGTGCTCATTGTCCTCACGGGACGCCAGCATGGAAGTCGACACCTACATGGGCAGGCTTGTGCCGCCTGCCCACGGGCAGGGCTCCTTCCGTTCCTCCGGGAGGCCCTGTCCGCCCCATTTGACACCAAGAGGAGACAATCCATGACCAAGCGATTTCCCGTTTGTCGGCAGTGCCGCACGAGTCCGCTGACGGACGTCGGCTGGATGTGGGAATGCCGTCGGTGCGGCTTGAGAATCACCACCGCCGCCGCGCTCCATGACAACCTCCTCACGAGGACCGAACGCGGGCGCCCGAGGGACTGACTCTTGATTGGACGACTGGCGCGCCACAGCTTCCCCACACACAATTGAGGAACGCCGAGACGGCGCCGATAGGTCTATTGGATCGGGGGTTGACGACGGCAGGAAACGGCCGGCGCAGGAGGCAGATGTCCATCCAACAGTCTGCACCCGCGCTACGCGCCGACGACGCTGACGAGTGTGGCTAGGATCCTTCTTTCTTGATCTGCTCGCTCAGGTAGTTCTCGAGTCCGACTTGCTTGATCGTTTCGAGTTGGGTCTCGATCCAATCAATGTGTTCGTCCACATCCTTGGCCATATCCTCCAGCATGTGCCGGGTCGTGTAATCCCCGACCTTCGTGCAATGGGCCACGCCATCGCTGAGGACCTTGAGCATCTCCTGTTCGGCCTTGAGATCCAGCTTGAGCTGCTCCGGAACCGTCTCCCCGACATTCACCGTCCCCATCCGCTGCATATTCGGCACACCCTCCAGGTAGAGAATATGCTCGATCAGGACTTCCGCATCTTTCATCTCTTCGATGCTTCGCTCCCGCACCTTGTGGTGGAGCCGGTCATAGCCCCAGTTCTCGCACATTTTCGCATGGACGAAATACTGGTTGATCGCCGTGAGGTCGACCGTGAGCACCTTGTTCAGCAAATCGACAACCCCATCCTTGGCCTTCATTGATGTTCCTTCCTGTTAGGACCGTGCGCGCCACGCCGGCCTCGTCATTCGACCGCTGCTGCGGCGCCTTCAAGTAAGTCTACTCACGAAAAATGTGGAGGGTCAAGGAGCAAGGGAGGTGGGCATGACCAGCTGGGTTTCCGCCATCGCGACGAGAGAGTCGATCTTCTTGAGGCAGCGCCCGCAACAGCCGGGTTCGTCAATCCCCAGCGCTTTGGCGAGGGCTTTCGGACAGGCCACCCCGTCCTTCCCCAATTGCTTGACCCTGCCTTCTGTTATTCCCCGGCACAGGCAAACGTACATCGCGCCACCCATGTGCTAGATATTGAGAACTATTATCATTACTATAGACTGATACGGGCAGGCTGTCAAGGTCAAATTATGGGGTATGGGCTCGGCCGGGAAGTGACGCGGGAAACGAAGGGGCGGGCTAGCTGGCTTCCTTGTAGCCGCAGTCTTCGTTGCGGCACTGGACGCTGTTTCCTGCCTGCTTGCTGAGTTTTTCGATCAGGAACGGCGCATGGCAGTTCGGGCAGGCCTTGTTGATCGGACGGTCCCAGAGGGCGAACTCGCACTTGGGGTAATTGGCGCAGGCGTAGAACGTGCGGCCCTTCTTGCTCCGCTTCTGGACCAGGTTGCCGCCGTCCTGGGGGCATTTGACGCCGAGCGGAATCGCCTTGGTCGTCTTGCACTCCGGATAGGCCGAGCAGGC
>JBFGRH010000005.1:0-24030 GCA_041563795.1 Nitrospiraceae bacterium
ATCAAGACGACCGGCCACCCCGCCCCCGCCTACTGGGACGATCCGCGACTGAACAAGCCCGAGCAGCCGGTCGTGGGCGTGAACTGGTTTGACGCCAAGGCCTATTGCGAGTGGAGCGGCAAGCGTCTGCCGACCGAGGCGGAGTGGGAAAAGGCAGCCCGCGGGCCCGAGGGAACTCACTACCCCTGGGGCAATGAATTCGACGCCGCGAAGGTCAACTTCGGCAAGGCGCACGCGAGCACGCTGCCCGTGGACTCATTGCCGGAAGGGGCGAGTTATTACGGCGCCCATCACATGGCCGGAAACGTCTTTGAGTGGGTGGCGGACTGGTATTCACCGGATTATTACAGCGTCACGACCGAGGTGGCCAACCCAACGGGCCCCAATGAAGCGGTCTGGCTCGGCGGGACCGCAACCTATGTGGACCGTCTGACGGTCGGGTATAAGCGGGTCATCCGCGGCGGCTCATGGATCGCCGCCAAGGCCACCGTCACCACGACGCATCGCTTCTGGAATGATCCGATGAACAACAGTTACGGCGTGGGGTTGGGCTTCCGCTGCGCCAAGAGCGCGTCGCCTGACATTGACGTGCACATCCGGGAGCAGCATGTGCGGGCCCTGGTCAGCATGGGGAAGGAAGACTATACGGCCGCTGAGCGCTCCGTGGAGGAGGGCCTGAAGCTCGACCCGACCAACGAGTTGCTGCTGGAACTGCGTGCGCAGATCCAGAAGGCCGCGGGAGCGGCGAAGTCCACCCAGTAACGTGCAAGGGAGAGCGACCATGATCGGGCAACTGACACGGTACATGGGAACGGCACTGCGCCTCCTCGCGTTCAGCGCATGCGCCCTGTCGTTCGCCTCGCCGGCGGCGGCCGACCCCCTCCTCCGGCCCGAAAAGGGCCAGGACATGGAAGCCCTGCAGGCTGTCCACCAGGCCGAGCACGAAGTGGATCACGCCTGGGAGGTGTTTCACAGGGCGGCTCTTGGGGGCACGCTCGCCTCCCCGGCCATCCAGTCGGATGTCGAGCAGGCCCTCAATGAGTCGCGCGGGCTTCTGGTCAAGGCGCGGGAGGCGGCCGACCGGGGCGACCGGGACACGCTGCAGCCGATCCTGGATCGCATTCATGCGTTGACCAAACGGGCCGTTGAAGAAAGCCAGGAGCAAAAACGATGACCATGAGTGGTTTCCAGGGATTGTGCCGCACGGTCGCCTCCGGCCTGGCCGCCCTGTTGATGGTGACTCCCCTCCCCCTGCAGGCCGGGAGTCCGGACCAGGAACGGGACGCGGTTGCCATGGTGGCCATACCAGCGGGACCGTTTCTCATGGGGAGCGTTGAAAAGGTGGGACGGGACGATGAGCGGCCCCAACGCAGCGTGTATGTGGATGCCTTTTCCATCGACTCGGTCGAGGTGACGAATGCCCGTTACCTGGTGTTTGTGGAGGCCACCGGCCACCGCCATCCGCCCAATCCGTACCAGGACAGCGGCGTCCTGACGTCTGCCAAAGGCATCGAACACCTTCCGGTGGTCCAGGTCAATTGGCATGATGCGGGCGACTATTGCCAATGGGCAGGCAAGCGGCTCCCGACCGAGGCGGAATGGGAAAAGGCCGCGCGTGGCGTGGACGGCCGGCTCTATCCCTGGGGCAACGAACCGCCCACGCCCGAACGGGCGAACTACGAACGTCAATGGGATGACGGCAAGGCGCTTCGCACAGTCGGATCCATGCCGGACGGCCGGTCCCCTTACGGCGTCCACGACATGTCGGGCAATGCCCGCGAGTGGACCCAGGACTGGTACGCGCCGGATTATTACAAGCAGGCCCCCGACCGTAACCCCCGCGGACCAGACCGGGGAGTGCTGAAAGTCATCCGCGGGGGATCGTGGGGAAGTCCCCAGCACGACATCACCGCGACGGCCCGCGGCCGGGGCGGCTTCGCGCTCCGGACCCACGGCACCGGATTCCGCTGCGCCCGCAGCCCCGAGTAGTCCTCGCATTCGACGGCAGGGCGAAGGCCCTGGTGGCGGTGCGGACGGGGACCTCTTGAAGACGACCCCGTAGGAACGTCGGCAGTCGCGGGTCCCCTAGTGCGCCTGCCGGCTAGGCAGCCTGGTTCCTCCAGGCTTCACGGTCTGGAGGGGCCAGTCTCCTAGCCGGGCGCCCAGCCGGCCCCGAAGAATGTTGCCCGGATCCATCAGCCGCAATCGCGGCGCCAGACGCATACGGAGGACGCCATGACCATCGTCGTTAAATCTTCCCGCTGCACGAAACGATCGGGGCGGCCGCCTGGAACCGCGGCCCTCGCCTCGCTCGCGATGATCACGGTCCTCACCTTCGCCCTCGCGTTGATCCTGCCGGATCCGTCCGCGCAGGCCGCGACCGTCCCCGAGCAGGCCCGGGCGCACTTGAGCCGCGCCAAGATATTCCTGGCGGCCGGTGATTACCGTCGCGCCCTGGAGGCCACCCAGAAAGCCGTGGACTCCGCGCCATCGGCGGAGAGCTACGTCTACCTCACGTATGTGTACCAGGCGATCGATGGATACCTGGAACATCTCGCCCGGACCGAGCAATGGGGCGAGGTGGACCGCCTGTATATGAACCTGGCCTTCAGTAACACGGAGGACCTCGTGGATCCGCCCAGCGGGCTGGCGCGCATGGCCAAGGAGATGATCCAAACCAGTGTGCGTCAGCAGTTCGATATGAGCGCCGCGATGGCGACCAAGCTCGACAAGGACGTGACCGAACAGCTGTGGCAACAGCAGACCGCCTGGCGCGCGGACCATCCCGATCGCTGGTGGGCCGGGGCGCCGGAAAGCTGGAACTGGTGAAGGTGACGTCATGAGAGGCCTGGTCTGGTTCAGACGCGATCTGCGCGTGCATGATCATCCCGCCCTCGCCACCGCCCTGGATGATTGCGACGAGATCGTGCCCCTGTTCGTGTTCGATGAGCCCTTGCTGGATTCCAGGCTGTTCGGCTCCGCCTGTGTCACGTTCATGCTCGGCTGCCTGCGCGACCTCGCCGGTTCCCTGGCGGCGCGGGGCCTCCACCTGGCCTGGCGCCGGGGCGATCCGGTGGAGGAAATCGTCAAGGCCGCGCGCGACCTCAAGGCCGACGCCGTCTACTGGAACCGGGATTACGAGCCGGCGGCCCTCGAGCGTGACCGGGTGGTGACCCGCCAGCTGGCCCGAGACCGGATCGTGGCGCGCACCTTCAAAGACCATGTGGTCTTCGAAGCGGGAGAAATCCTCTCGGGCACCGGCACCCCCTTGCAGCGCTATGGCGCGTACCGTAAGCGCTGGTGGGCGAAATGGCGGGACGCGGCGCCCGCGGTGCTCCCGCCTCCATCACGGCAAGCGGGCTCCGGCCCGGCTGGCCCGGCAATCGAACTTCCCTCTCCGGAGGACCTTGGGTACCGGAGCCTGCCGCTGGAATTCAAGCCAGGCGAGAAGGAGGCCCGACGACGGCTCAAGTGGTTTCTCAAGGGCCCCATCAAGGACTACGGCACGGGCAGAAACAGGCCCGGCATCGACGGCACCTCGAAACTCTCGCCACATTTCCGGTTCGGCACCCTCTCGGCGCGGAGCGCGGTACATGCGGCGTTGGCGCCATGGGACACCCTTGGGCCCCTGTGGCGGGCCGGCGTTAAGACCTGGGTGGACGAGCTGGTCTGGAGGGACTTTTTCCAGCAAATCCTCGCGTCGTTCCCGCGCGTGGCCACCGGGCCGTTCCGTCCGACGGCCGACATGCCCTCGCCGCGCAAGGATACCCGGCTGTACCGGGCCTGGTGCGAAGGGCGCACCGGTTTTCCACTGGTGGACGCCGGGATGCGGCAGCTCAACCAGTGGGGCTGGATGCACAACCGCGTCCGGATGGTCGTGGCGTCGTTCCTGGTCAAGGACCTGCGGATCGACTGGCGGAAGGGCGAACGCTATTTCATGGACCATCTGCTCGATGCCGACCTGGCGGCCAACAACGGCAACTGGCAATGGTGCGCATCCACGGGGACCGATGCCATGCCCGGCTACCGGATCTTCAACCCGGCGTTGCAGTCGAAGAAATTCGATCCCGACGGGGACTACATCCGCCAATACGTACCGGAATTGAAAGGGCTGCCGGCCAGGCTCATCCACCAGCCTGAACTGATGTCCGCGGACGATCAGAAGCGATACCGTTGCCGGGTGGGACGCGACTACCCGGCCCCGGTGGTCGACCATGCGACGGCCCGGGAGGAGTACCTGCGTGGCCGCGGCCGCCTGCGCGCCTGACCCGCACGGACGCCATGCCACAGAGACAGGAAGGAGCCATGACACCGCTTCGCATCGGCATCAGCCAGTGCCTGCTCGGCGACGAGGTCCGCTATGACGGCGGCCACAAGCGTGATGCTTTTCTGGCCGACACGCTGAGCCGGTTCGTCGAATGGGTGCCGGTCTGCCCCGAAGTCGAGTCCGGGATGGGAACCCCCCGGGAATCCATGCGGCTTGAGGGGACGCCCGACGCGCCCCGCCTCATCACCATCAAGACCCGCGCGGACCAGACCCAGATGATGACACGGTTCTCCGAGCGCCGCGTGCGCGAACTCGAAAATCTGGACCTGTCCGGCTACGTGTTCAAGAAGAATTCCCCGAGCTGCGGGGTCGAGCGCGTCCGCGTCTACAACCAGCACGGCATGCCCGCGATGACCGGCATCGGCCTCTTCGCCCGCGCCTACATGGATCGGTTTCCGTTGATTCCCGTCGAGGAGGAAGGCCGCCTGCGGGACATGCCGCTGCGGGAGAACTTCGTCGAGCGGGTGTTCGGCTACTACCGGTGGCAGGACCTGCTGCGCGGCCGTCCGACGCGGGGGGATGTGGTGAATTTTCACACCGCCCACAAGTATTTATTACTGGCCCACAGCCGGCCCCACTACCAGAGCCTCGGCCGGCTGGTGGCCGACGCCAAGCGGTACACCCCGCTCGAGCTGGCCCGGCGCTACGGCCCTCCGTTCATGGAAGCCCTCGCCGTCAAGGCCACGGTCCGCAAGCACGTCAACGTGCTGGAGCATCTCCTGGGAAGCTTCAAGGGCCAGTTGACGGCCGGCGAGAGACAGGAACTGCAGGACGTGATCGCGGACTACCACAAGGGACTGACCCCGCTGATCGTGCCGATCACGCTGATCAAGCATTACGTCAACCGGTTCGACGTGGAGTACCTGAAAAACCAGATTTACCTGCATCCCCATCCGAAGGAACTGATGCTAAGGAACCATGTGTAAACGCGTGAGCGGACATGCACTCAAGAGACCGGCGGCGCGCGGAAGTAGGATGATCACGATCCTCTGCGGACTCGCCCTGCTGGCCGTCTTCGGCGGATCGCCGGCGCAGGGGGCGGAGATCGAAGGCATCCGCTTCGCCGACCGGGCGCAGGCCGGCACCACGGCCCTGGTGTTGAAGGGCGTCGGCCTCGCGCGCTACCTGTTTTTCAAGGTCTACGTGACGGCCTTGTACCTGGGGGACGGCATCTCCACGGACAGGGTGCTCGCCGACGTGCCGAAGAGGCTTGAGCTCTCCTATTTCCAGAAAATCGCCGCCGGAGACTTCGCCAAGACGGCGGACGAGGTCCTCCCCGAGAACGTGCCGGGCGCCACGGTGACCGCGCTGCGCCCGAAGATCGACCGGCTGCACGCCATGTACCGCGACATCAAGCCGGGCGACCGCTACGCCCTCACCTACGTGCCGGGCATCGGAACGGAGCTGGCCCTGAACGGCACGCCGCTGGGTACGGTCGAAGGGGCCGACTTTGCGGCGGCCTACTTCGCCATCTGGCTCGGGCCGAAACCGATCAGCGACTCGCTCAAGGCCCAACTGCTGGAGACGCCATGAGCAATCCGGTGGACCTGTTCAAGTCCACGTTCAACCGCCTCAACCGCGGGAACATGGCGCTGCTCGATGCCTTGTATGCCCGTGACGTCGTCTTCACGGACCCGTTCCACCACATCGAGGGACTGGCCGGTTTGCGGGCCTACTTTGCGCGCCAGTACGAGGGCGTCATCCGCTGTTCATTCACGTTCGAAGACCAGGTCGTGCAGGGCCGGACGGCCATGCTGACCTGGACCATGCACCTGGAGCATGCTCGGATTTCGACCGGAGAGACGATCCATCTTCCCGGCGCCTCGCACATCCGGTTTGCCGACAAGGTGACGTACCATCGGGATTATTTCGACGCCGGCGAGTTTATCTATGAACGGCTGCCGGTCGTGGGCGCGCTCATCCGGGCCATCAAGGGGCGCCTCTGATGACCCCGTCCACGTTCACAGGCCGACGCATCTGGATCACCGGCGCCTCGAGCGGCATCGGCCGCGCGGTCGCGCTGGAGCTGGCCGCACGCGGCGCCACGGTGATCGCGTCGGCCCGAAGCCGCGACGGGCTCGAGCAGCTGGCCAGGGACGAGGGAACAGGCAGGATCCACGCGCTGCCGCTCGACGTCACCGACCGCGAGGCCACGCTCGCCGCCGCGCAGACGATCCGCCGGCAAGAGGACGGCCTGGACATCGCGTTCTTCAACGCCGGCACCTGCGAGTACGTGGACGTCCGGCGCTTTGACAGTGCCCTCTTCGAACGCGTGCTCCGGACAAATTTCCTGAGCCTGGTCTATGGCATCGAAGCGGTCCTGCCGCTGCTGCGGCAATCGCAGCACCCCCATCTCGTCGGCATGAGCAGCGCCGTGGCCTACGGGGCCCTGCCCCGCGCGGAGGCCTACGGCGCCTCGAAGGCCGCCGCCAAGCACCTGCTCGAATCGCTCCGCATCGACCTGCGGCGGGAGCACATCCCGGTGTCGATCGTCTGCCCGGGCTTCGTGAAGACCCCCCTCACGGACCGCAACGACTTTGCCATGCCCTTCGCGATCAGCGCGGAGCAGGCGGCACGGCACATTGCCGACGGCATCGCCGCGCAGCGTCACGAGATTCATTTTCCCAAGCGGTTCAGCATTCCGTTCAAGCTGCTGGCGCTCCTGCCCAGCCGGCTCTACACGGCCATTGGTTCACGGATGGCGAGGTCGTCATGAAGATCGCCCTCGTCGGCACCGGCATCGCGGGGATGGTCGCGGCCTACCTGCTCCACCACGAGCACGAGATCACGGTCTTCGAGGCCAACGACTATATCGGCGGCCATACCAACACCCTCGACGTCGAACGGGACGGCCGGGCCTACGCGGTGGACACGGGCTTCATCGTCTACAACGACTGGACCTATCCCAACTTCATCAAGCTGCTGGCCAGGCTGGGCGTGGCCACGCAGCCGAGCGCGATGAGCTTCAGCGTGCGGGACGAGGCCAGCGGCCTGGAGTACAACGGCACCTCGCTCAACACCCTGTTCGCGCAGCGGCGCAACCTCCTTCGCCCGTCCTTCTACCGGATGATCGCCGACATCCTGCGCTTTAATCGTGAAGCCAGAGCGCTCTTGCAGACGGCCGACAACCAGACGACGCTGCGCGACTACCTGGCCGCCAACCGCTATTCGGCCGAATTCGTGGAGCACTACATCATTCCGATGGGCGCCGCGATCTGGTCGGCCGATCCGGTCCAGATGCGCACCTTTCCCGCCCGCTACTTCGTCCGGTTTTTCGAGAACCACGGCATGCTCAGCGTGGACCGGCGCCCGCAGTGGCGCGTGGTCACGGGCGGCTCCCGGCGGTACGTCGAGGCGCTGACCAGGCCGTTCCGCTCGCGCATCCGGCTGCGGTGCCCGGTCCGGTCCATCAAGCGCTGGGCCGGCCACGTCGAGGTGACCGCGCAACAGGTGAACGGACCGACCGAGAGCCACAGGTTCGACCGCCTGATCATGGCCACCCATAGCGACCAGGCCCTGGCGCTGCTGGCCGACCCGTCCGATGAGGAACGGACGGTCCTCGGCGCCATCCGCTACCAGGAGAATGAAGTTGTGCTGCACACAGACCGCTCCCTGCTCCCGAAACGGCGGCTGGCCTGGGCGAGCTGGAACTATCACCTGTCCGACAAGCCGACGAACCGGGTGGCGGTCACCTATCACATGAATACCCTGCAGAGCCTCCGCGCCCCATGCGAATTTTGTGTCACGCTCAACCGGACGGAGGCCATCGACCCGGCGGCCATCATCAAGCGGATCACCTACCATCACCCGGTCTACACGCGCGAGACGGTCGCGGCGCAGCGGCGGCACGAGGAGATCAACGGCGTGAACCGCACCTATTACTGCGGCGCCTACTGGAGCTACGGGTTCCACGAAGACGGGGTGAACAGCGCGCTGGCCGTGTGCAAACACTTCGGGAAAGGCCTCGACTCGTGAACAGCGGCATCTACGAAGGCCTCGTCCGGCACCGCCGGTTCAGCCCGGCGAGGCACGCGTTTGATTACAAGGTCTTCATGATGTACCTGGACCTGGACGAGCTCCCGCAGGTCTTCGACAACCGGTGGTTCTGGTCCTGCCGGGGATTCAACCTCGCCTGGTTCCGGCGCAGGGACCATTACGGCGATCCGGCCATCCCGCTCGGGCAGGCCATCCGAGACCTCGTCGAGCGGCGCACCGGCGCGCGGCCGGCCGGCCCGATCCGCCTGCTGACGCACCTGCGTTACTTCGGCTACTGCTTCAACCCCGTCAGCTTCTATTACTGCTTCGATGCCGCGGACCGGCGCGTGGACACCATCGTCGCGGAAGTCCACAACACGCCCTGGGGCGAGCAGCATTGCTACGTCCTGGACCGCTCGCGCGACGAAGGACGAGGCGCGCGCAAGCGCTTCCGCTTCGACAAGCAGTTCCACGTGTCGCCCTTCATGGACATGGAGGTCCGCTACGACTGGCGGTTCAACGAGCCGCGCGCGCATCTCGCCGTGTACATGGAGAACCTCAAGGGTCCGGGCAAGTTTTTCGACGCCACGATGGCCCTGGCCCGCCGGGAGTTGGGCGCCCTCGCCCTCGCCCGCGTGCTCCTGCGCTACCCCCTGATGACCGTCCAGGTGATCGCCGGCATCCACGTCCAGGCGCTGAAGCTCTGGTGGAAAGGGTGCCCGGTCTACGACCACCCCAGGAAAAAGGACGCGCCGCCCACGACGGCAGCGGAGAAAGCATGAGCCGGTCGCCCTCGATCATCATCGCCCCTTGCGCGGAGACCACCGCGCCGGGCTGGCGTGACCGGCTGGCCCGCACGGCCGTCCATGCACGGCTGCGCGGCCTGCGAGAGGGACGGCTCACCGTGATCGAGGGACACGAGCGAGTCACGTTCGGCAACCCGTCCGCCGATGTGTCGCTGCAGGCCGCGATCACGATCCACGACCCCGGCTGCTACCGGGACATCGCCTTCGGGGGCAGCATCGGCGCCGGCGAGGCCTACATGTCCGGACTCTGGACCTGCGACGACCTCACGGCCCTCGTCCGGATCTTCGTCGCCAACCGGGAGGTGATGGACGGGATGGAGACCGGCCTGGCCCGGCTCACGGCGCCCCTGCACAAGCTCCTGCACTGGGTGAACCGCAACACGAAGTCCGGCAGCCGGCGCAACATCGCCGCCCACTACGATCTCGGCAACGATTTCTTCTCGCTCGTGCTGGATGAGACGATGATGTATTCCTGCGCCGTCTTCGAGCGGCCGGATGCCTCGCTCCGCAGCGCGTCCACCGCCAAGAACGAGCTCATTTGCCGCAAGCTCGACCTGCAGCCGACCGATCACCTGCTCGAGATCGGGACCGGCTGGGGCGGCTTCGCGATTCACGCGGCGTCGCGCTACGGCTGCCGCGTGACGACGACGACGATTTCGCAGCGGCAGTACGAGCTGGCGGTGCGGCGGATCGCGGATGCCGGCCTGGCGGACCGCGTCACGGTCGTGCTGAAGGATTACCGTGACCTGCGCGAGCTTAAGACGCGGTTCGACAAGATCGTCTCCATCGAGATGATCGAGGCGGTCGGCCAGGCCTGGTACGACGACTACTTCGCCTGCTGCGGCGACCTCTTGAAACCGGACGGCCGGGTGCTCATCCAGGCCATCACGATCGATGACCGGCAGTTCGAGCGCGCGGCGCGCTCCGTGGATTTCATCCAGCGGTTCGTCTTCCCCGGCAGCTGCATCCCCTCCGTCACGGCCCTGTGCCAGTCCATCACCCGGGCCTCCGAGCTACGACTGTTCGGGCTGGAGGATATCGGCGCCCACTACCCGTTGACCCTGCGCGGATGGAAATCGCGCCTGGTCGCCAACAAGACCCGGCTGCGCGAGTTGGGCTATTCGGACACGTTGATCCGCATGTGGGAGTTTTATCTGAGTTACTGCGAGGGCGGGTTTCTGGAGCGGGCGATCAGCAACGTGCAGATGGTGCTCACGAAACCCATGGCGAGACCGGAAAGCCACGCCTAGCACGGCCGCATGTGGAGGACTGTCGTCAATGTGCTCGCCTTCCAGGTCGGCTGGTTTGCCTGCGTGCTGGGGGCGGCGCGCGGAGTTCCCTGGACCGGTCCTGTCATGGTGGCCGTTCTGCTGGGCCCGCAGCTCTGGTTCCTGCCCGACCCGCGTCGATTTGCCCGTTTTCTTGCCGTGGCAGGCCTGCTCGGCCTCGTGCTGGATTCGACCCTGGGCGCACTGGGCCTCTATGTCTTTCATGATTCCGCCTTCCCCGCATGGGTCTGCCCGCCCTGGCTGACCGCCCTCTGGATGATGTTCGCCAGCACCCTGCCCTTATCATTGGGTTGGCTAACCGGGCGGCCCTGGTTGGCCGCCCTCTGCGGTGCGCTGGGGGGACCGGTCAGCTACTACGCCGGTGCGTCGATGGGCGCCCTTGAGCTTCCCGGGCAAACGGGCACGAGCCTGCTGATTCTGGCCGCTGTCTGGGGTATCCTCCTGCCGACGCTCCTGCATCTGAAGGACAGAATGGGACTCACGCACCAGCATTCGTCATGACATCGTCCAATCCCCCACTCATCATCCTGGGCACCGGCTATACCGGCCGCGTGCTGTTCCGGCAGGCCCGGTCCGAAGGCCGCCTCGTCTTCGCCGCCAGCCGCGCGCCGGAGACGAACTTGAAGGGCATCCCCCCCGAGCAGCGGCTCCGGTTTGATTTCGGGCAGGATGAGACCTGGGACGCGATCCCGACGCAGGCGGACACGGTCTGGACCTTTCCGGCCGTCCCGCCGGACCGGGTCTGCGCATTCGGCGAGCGGATCGCCCCGCGCCTGCGGCGGCTTGTCGTGCTCGGGGCCACCTCGGCCTACGACGGCTCGCCCCAGGCCGTCCGCGGCGAGCCGGTGGAGGAGAGCGCTCCGGTTGATCGCTCGATCGCCCGCGTCCAGGGCGAGGAATTGCTGCGCGAGCGATACGGCGCGATCGTGCTGCGCGTGGCCGGCATCTATGGTCCCGGTCGAAATCCGCTGGACTGGATCCGCAAGGGCCGGGTCGGCTACTCGCACCGCTACGTCAACCTGATCCACGTCGAGGATCTGGCCGCGATCATTCTACGGATCCTGGAGGACGGGGTGCCCGGCGACACCTATAACGTGAGCGACGGCACGCCGCGCCGCTGGTCCGAGATCATGGACGCAGCCGCCGCGCGCTGGGGCACCGCCAAGCCGCTGCCCGCCGATCCCACCGCGGGCAAGCGGATCAGCAACCGGAAGCTGCTGGCGGAGCTGGGTTATACTCTGCGGTATCCGGACTTGTACAAGGCACTGGAGGAATTGGAGAAGCACACATGACACGAGCGATTGTCCTGGTCGGTCACGGCGGGGTGCCGAAAGACTGCCCGCATGAGTTGGTCCGCAAGCTTAAACAGCTCGAAGCGCAGCGGCGCGCGGCGGGCAAGCCCATGTCGCCGGAGGAACGGGAACTGGACCAGAAGATCCGCCGCTGGCCGCGCACGCCGCAGAATGATCCCTACAAACAAGGGCTGGAGGCCCTGGCCGGTCAGTTGCGGCCGCTCTTGAACGGCGACCGGCTGGCGATTGCCTACAACGAATTCTGCGCGCCGTCGCTGGAGGAGGCGGTGGAAGAGTTAATCAAGGATGGAATGACGGACGTTACCGTCATCTCGTCGATGTTCACCGCCGGCGGCTCCCATGCCGAGATCGAGATCCCGGAGGAGGTGGCTGCGCTGAAACAGGCCCACCCGACCGTCACCATCCGCTACGCCTGGCCCTTCGACAGGGCCCTGGTCGCCGGCATGCTGGCGACGCATTTGGACCAGTTCAGGAAGCAACAGACCTGAAATGGTGTTAGACCCACTCTGAATCTGAACGGTCCCGCGTCGAGCGGACCCGTGAGCTCAACCCGTCCCTGAGCGCCTGGCTGTCGCGATCGAGTTCCTGCGCCTCGCTGTCCGACAGGATCCTCGCGTCCTGCGGCTGCAACTCGATGCGATAGTGGTTCTTCTGGACGGAAAACCATTCGATGTAGGGATGCGGGGCGAGGTTGGGATGCGGATCGAATGAGATGAGGTTCACTTCACCGACTTGCGGATTGTCCATGTCGCCGATCACGTGCCCGGCCATGTCCTCGTCCTCGAACCTGGGATTGCTGAACCGGATGGCCTTGCCCGCGATCTCGCCGCGAAAGTTGCCCTTGAGGTAGAGATCGAGTTCCCCGATCACGGCGAAGGTGATTCGTCCAACGACACACCCTTCCGTCCGATTGTCGAGCCAGCCTTCCTTGACCCAGCGACTGTTGCCGAATTTTTGAGCCATATGGTTATGCCGTGGCAGATCGTTCGACGGCGGGGGCTGCCGGCTCTTGCGGCGTCAGCCCGCCGATGATGACGCCGGCCAGGATCAGCGCGCTGCCGATCCAGCCATCCGCGCTCATCTGCTCACCAAGAAAGTACCAGGAGAGCCAGGCGGCAAAGGCCGGCTCCAGGGAAAAAATCAGGGCCACCTGCTGCGCCGGCAGGATCCGCTGCACCCACACCTGGACGGCAAAGGCGCCGGTGGCCAGTCCGCCGGTCACGCCCAGCCCCACCATCAGGATACCGGTCGGGGCGACCTGCGCCGCCGACGGCCCCTCGATCAGCATGGTCGGCCCCAGCAGCAGGGTCACGAGCATCATCTGCCAGAGAAAAAACAGGGGCGCCTCCCCCCGCCTCGAAAAGGCCTCCAGGCAGGCAATGTGTGCGGCGAAGGCGATGGCGCAGGCCAGCGTCCACAGGTCGCCGGCGTTCATCTCCAGCGAGGGATGGACCAGGAACCAGAGGCCGGTCAGCGCCAGCGCGGCCGAGAGCCAGGTGCGGCCCTGAAAACGCCGGAGAAAGATCGGCACGAAAATCACGTAGAGCACGGTGATGAAGGCCGAGTTGGACGCGGTGGTATACTGCAGGCCGACCGTCTGGGAGACATACCCGAGGAACAGGAAGATCGTCGCGATGCCGCTCATGCGCAGCAGCTCGCGGTCGGCGCGCAACCGCCCGCCGATGGCCACGTAGACGCCGACGGCCAGCAGCGCGCCGAGCAGGAACCGGAAGAACATGAACGAAAAGGGGGGAATCTGCGCGAGCGCAGCCTTGGTGGCGGGGAACGTCGCACCCCAGATGAGGGTCGTCAGAATGAGCGCGAGACGGGGCATATAAATCTACGGGGTTCGTTCAGCCGGTTGAGCCCGTTAGCCGGTGGCACAACGGGCCAAACTGACACACCGACCCAACGTCATTACGGCTTGCAGAGGGGGCACTTGCGCTGGTCGGTGGTCCCGGATTGCTCCATGGCCACCATCGCCCGTTCCTTGTCCGGATAGTCGAACCATCCGCCTTCCCAGAAATCGGTGGTGATGATGTTGGAGGGGATCGACGGGCAACGATCCCGGTGGAGCATCGCCCGGTCATTCTGTCGAGCGATGTGGACCCAGTAGACCATAACAATCGGTTAGGCGTGAGGCGTCAGGGGTGAGGCGAGTGAAAGCAAATAACTCTATCAGCCTGTGACGCTTTTCCGTGACCCCTTACGTGCTCAAGGCAGGAGCTGCCACTCGTCCTTCTCGATGAAAACCTTGACACCGGTCTCCAGTTTCTTGACATCGGCCTTTTCGAACAGCTTGAAATACCGCTCGATCCGGTCCGGATCGTCAATCCGCTCTTCCTGCATCATTCCGCTGGTCAACTTATACCGACGAATCAGCAACGGCATGGCCCTCTCCCCATTTATTCCAACGGCACCGCTCGACATCCGGGACAAGATACTCGACCGCGCGCCGTGCGGTCAAGGCCGCAGATCCAGGCCGGGGCTGTCCATCCGCCCTCGAAATCGGCTATAATTCACCCGAAGGTTGGGAGGATCCGAAACCCATGCCGATGTACGAATACCGGTGCGAAGCGTGCGGCGAAGGCTTTGAAATCGTCCAGGCGATGAACGCCCGCGCCGAGGACACCGTCTGCCCCCACTGCAAGGCCAAGAAAGCCGTGCGTCTCCTGTCCGCCTTCGCCTCCAAGATCGTAGGCGACCACAAGCCCGGTTTCAGCGAAATGAAGGCCTACAGCATGCTGAACGAGCGGATGGACAAGCTCGGGAAATTGCCGCCGATCATGGGCAAGCGGAAACCGCCGGCCCCGCCTCCATCGGCCGCGGGCTCCGAAGGCGACGGAGGCACCGGCTCGTCCTGACATGCGCATCTCCGCCTCCGCCATTCTCTGCTTGGGACTGCTGTTCGCCGCCCCCGCTTCAGTCAGGGCCGGGGACGTCGCGGGCCAGATAGTCATCGCGGGAAACGGCCCCGAAGCCAATGCCATCGAACGCCTCGCCCGCGCCTTCGAAAAGGCCAACCCCCGCGCCTACGTGGACATCCAGTGGAACGAGAATTCCAAGCCGGTCGACCTGGTCAAGAACGGCCAGGTGCAGCTCGCCGTCACGGGCGGCGAAGACCCGGCGCTCCGGGCCTCTCAAGTCGCCTGGGACGGCATCGCCATCATGGTCAACCTGTCCAATCACACCAAGGAACTCACCTCGCAGCAAGCCGCGGACCTCTTCTCGGGCAAGATCAAGCTGTGGGCCGAGTTGGGCGGGCCGGATACGACCGTGCTGCTCCTCGACCGCCCCAAGAACCGGAACATTCGCGAAACATTCGAGCAGCAACTCGGTATCGTCGGCAAGATTCCCGACACCGCCAAGCTCGTCAAGGCCGACGACAAGGTGATCAAGACCGTCGTGGGCACGCTGCCCCCCCTGTCGGCCGTGACGTTCATTTCCCTCAACCCCGCGCTGGAGGCCGTGTCCTCCGGAGTCGCCGTCCGCCTGCTGCAACTGGACAAGGTGGAGGCCGAAGAGCCGACGGTGAAGGACGGCCGCTACAAGCTGCGCCGCCCGGTCCTGTTGCTCAGCAAAAAGGAGCCGGACCCGACGGTGGACGCCTTCATTGCCTTTGCCCTGTCGCCGGAGGGCCAGAAAATCCTGGATGCCGAAGGGTATACGCAGCTGGAACACAAGCAGTAATTCTTCTTTTACCGGGGGGATTATTATGACTCGACTCATCTCCGTCATCATCATGGGCGTCTTCCTGTTCATGCCGTCCGGTGTCCTCTCCGCCGAGGAACAAAAGCGGGAAGGCAGCATGGAAGAAGGCACGGGCTTCAGCATGTTCGGCACGGAGTCCATCAAGGGCTTCGATGAATCGAAGATCGAAAAGGACCCGGTCTGCGACCGGAGCAAGCGGCCGAAGATCTTCAAGGTCGAACCGGACGAGGCGAAGCCCGGGACGAAAGTCGTCATCAAGGGCGAGAACTTCGGCACGAAGGAATGCTTCCACGGGGTGGCGTTCAGCGCGACCGGCTCGGCCAAGATCGACTATAAATTAGTCAACGACACCACGATCGAGGCGATCGTCCCGGATACCAAGGCCGGCATGACGTTTATCGACGTGGTGGCCGGGGGCGGCAACGCCCGCTCCAAGGGATTCCTGGTCCATTCGAAGTAGGCGCCTCGTGAGGCGTGAGGGGTGAGGTAGAGGGGGGCTGCCCCCTCTTGAGGCAGCCCCTCACGCCTTGCGTTTCACGCCGACGTCCCCCTCCCCTTTCCCTCGACAGCCATCGAGCCCCTGTGCTACCTTACTCCCGCTTTTCCGACCTTTTTTAGGCGCAATCGTCACGGGATACCCAGGCAAAACCCATGATGTTTAAGAAAATTCTGGTGGCCAACCGCGGTGAGATCGCGATGCGGATCATTCGCGCCTGCCGCGAATTGAACATCGCCACCGCGGCCATCTACGCCGACGCCGACTCGACCGGCATCTACGTGAAGAAGGCGGACGAGGCCTACCTGGTCGGCCCGGGGCCGGTGAAGGGGTTCCTGGACGGAGAGCAGATCGTCGATCTGGCGCGCCGCATCGGGGCCGACGCCATCCATCCGGGCTACGGCTTCCTCGCCGAGAACGCCGGCTTTGCCCACCTGTGCCAGGCCTCCGGCATCACCTTCATCGGGCCCTCGCCGCAAGCCATCCACCTGATGGGAGACAAGATCCAGGCGCGCAACCTGGCCAAACAGGCCGGCGTGCCGATCGTGCCGGGCACCGAACAAGGCGTCAAGAGCGTGGAGGAGGCCCTGGCCTTCTGCCACAGCGCCGGCTATCCCGCGATGATCAAGGCCAGCGCGGGCGGCGGCGGGCGAGGACTGCGCGTCGTCCGGTCCGACGAGGACGTGCGCACCAGCATGGAGGCGTCGTCGCGCGAGGCGGAGGCCTCCTTTGGCGACGGCAGCATCTTCATCGAGAAATACATCGAACGGCCGCACCACATCGAATTCCAGATCCTCGCGGACCGCCACGGCAACATCGTCCACCTGGGCGAGCGCGACTGTTCGATCCAGCGCCGCCACCAGAAGCTGATCGAAATCGCGCCGTCGCTCGTGCTGACGCCCGAACTGCGTGCCCGGATGGGCGAGGACGCGGCCAAGATCGCCCGCGCCGTGGCCTACGACAACGCCGGCACGGTGGAATTCCTCCTCGACCAGGAGGGCCGCTACTACTTCATCGAGATGAACCCGCGCGTCCAGGTCGAGCACACCGTCACGGAGCAGATCACGGCGGTGGACATCGTCCGGTCGCAGATCACGATCGCCGCGGGGCTGCCGCTCGAGATCAAGCAGAGCGACGTCACGCTGCAGGGGCATTCCATCCAGTGCCGCATCAATGCCGAGGAGCCGCGACATAACTTCAGGCCGGCGACGGGCAAGATCACCGCCTACCTGTCGCCGGGCGGCATCGGCGTGCGCATCGACGGCGCCGTGTACAAGGATTACGAGGTGCCGCCCTATTACGACGGCCTGCTGGCCAAGCTGGTCGTCCGCGGCCGCACCTGGGAGGAGGCCGTCAGCCGGATGCACCGCTCGCTGGAGGAATTCGTGCTGCGGGGCGTGAAGACCACGATCCCCTTCATGGAGCTCATCATGGAGGAGCCGGATTTTCGGGCCGGCAAGTTCGACACCTCGTACCTGGAGACCCATCCGGAAGTATTCAGCTACCACGAGCACGACGAGCCGGAGGACCTGGTGCTGGCCATTTCCGCCTGCATCGCGGCCTATGAAGGATTGTAACCGGTAACACGATGGCGTCACGATCAACCAAGAAGAAGCCCGCCAAGGCGGAGCCGAAGGGCAGGCCGGGGCTCGAGGTCACGCCGGCTCCGGGCAAGAAAATCCGGATCACGGACGTCGCCCTGCGCGACGGCCACCAGTCCCTGCTCGCCACCCGCATGCGCACCGAGGACATGCTGCCGGTCGCGGAGCAGCTGGACGCCGTCGGCTATCATTCCCTGGAGGTCTGGGGCGGCGCGACCTACGATTCCTGCCTGCGCTTTCTCAAGGAGGACCCGTGGGAACGGCTGCGCGCGCTGCGGGCCGCCATGCCCAACACCAAGCTGCAGATGCTGCTGCGGGGACAGAACGTGGTCGGCTACCGGCACTACGCCGACGACGTCGTGGGCCGGTTCGTCGAACGCGCCGCGGCCAACGGCATCGACATCTTCCGGATCTTCGACGCGCTGAACGACATCCGCAACCTCGAGCACTCCGTCCGCTGCGTCAAGCGCAACGGCAAGCACGTCCAGGCGGCCATCTGCTACACGGTCAGCCCGGTCCACAGCCTGGACCGCTTCGTGGACCTTGCCCGGCGCCTGGAAGACCTGGACGCCGACACGATCTGCATCAAGGACATGGCGGGGCTGCTGGCGCCGAAGGATGCCTACGAGCTGGTCAGGCGTCTGAAGGCCGCGGTGCGGGTGCCGATCCAGTTGCACAGCCACTACACCTCCGGCATGGCGTCCATGTCGGCGCTCATGGCCGTGCTGGGAGGGCTGGACCTGCTGGATACGGCCATCTCCCCGCTCGGGGGCGGCACGTCGCATCCCCCGACCGAAACGCTCGTGGCCACGCTCAACGGCACGCCGTACGACACCGGCCTACAGTTGCCCAAGCTCACGCCGATCGCGGACCATTTCCGGGTCGCGCGGAAGAAATACCACCAGTTCGAGAGCGACTATAACGGCGTGGACGCGGAGATCCTCAAGTCGCAGATCCCGGGCGGCATGCTCTCGAACCTGGCGTCCCAGCTCGCGGAGCAGAACGCGCTGGAGAAGATGAAGGACGTGCTCGACGAGGTGCCGCGCGTGCGCAAGGACATGGGCTATCCGCCGCTGGTGACCCCCAGCAGCCAGATCGTCGGGACGCAGGCCACGCTCAACGTGCTGACCGGGGAACGCTACAAGGTCATCACCAACGAGACGAAGAACTACTTCCTGGGCTTCTACGGCAAGGCGCCCGGCCCGGTGAACAAGGAGGTCATGGCCCGCGCCATCGGGGATGAAGAGCCGATCAAGGGACGCCCCGCGGACCAGCTCGACCCCGAAATGCCCGGGGTGCTCAAGGAGCTCGGCGGGCCGAAGGCGTCGATGGAAGACGCGCTCTCCCTTGCCCTCTTCCCCAACATCGCCCGGGAGTTCTTCGAGCAGCGCGAGAAGGGCGAGCTCAAGCCGGAGCCGCTCGAGCCGATCCCTGAGGCAGGCCCCAAGGTGGCGCACGAGCTGCACCTCGCGCCGGTCAATTTCAACGTGACGGTCCACGGCGAGACCTACAACATCCAGGTGTCGGGGTCGGGCCGCAAGATAGAGGGCCGCAAGCCCTACTACATCCGCATCAACGAGAAGCTGGAGGAAGTCGTCCTCGAACCGATCCAGGAGGTGCTGACGGGCGTGCCGGATGCGCCGGAGGCGGGCGACAAGGCCAAGCCGAAACGGCCCAAGCCCAGCAAGCCGGGCGACATCGCCTCGCCCATGCCGGGCCGCATCATCAAGGTGCTGGTCGCCAAGGGCGACCAGGTCAAGGCCGAGGAGTCCGTCCTGATCATCGAAGCCATGAAGATGGAAAACCGCGTGCCCTCCCCGGTCGCCGGCACCGTCGCCGAGATTTACGTGACCGAAGGCGAGGACGTGAAGCCCGACGAAACGCTCATCCAGCTCGAATAATCGGCCCGGCTTTATCCATGGACGCTTCTGCTGCAATCGCGGATCCGCTGCTGTGACAAGCTGGCGCGCGAATCGTTGGCGCGCCAGCGGGCAGGCTCGCCACTCGGTCGGTCAACGTCCCGCTTTGGGGATGCCTCCCTCCCTCGCGGCTCCACGTGCCCGTCTCGCGACGCGGCTGCGCGATTTCGCGACGAACCGCCATGGATAACGACGGGCTTGCCGCGGCCCGCGAAACGGAGGCCCGGCTGATTACTCTCATTTTGATCTCTTTTATGCTGGCTGCCTGCGCCTCCTCGTCCGAAATCCCTCCCTGGTTTGACGGCCTTCAGCGGCAGCCCGTCCACACCGTCACGGTCAAGGGCACCCGGATCGCCTATCTCGATGCCGGGGGCGGCCCGCCGGTGATCCTGATCCACGGTTTCGGCGGCTCCATGTGGCAGTGGGAATACCAGCTAGCCGCCCTCGCGCCACACGCTCGCGTCATCACGCCGGACCTGCCCGGCTCGGGCCTGTCCGATAAGCCGGAGAGCGCCTACACACCCGACGAGATGGTCGCCTCTTTCCGCGGGTTCATGGACGCGGTGGGGATTCAGAAGGCCGTCCTGGTCGGCAATTCGATGGGAGCGGGCCTGGCCATCGGCATGGCCCTCGCCCATCCGGAGCGTGTGGAGCGCCTCGTGCTGATCGGCGGGCTTCCCAAAGGTGTCCGCGAAAAGCTGGCCAGCCCCCTCTTCAAACGGGCGATCGATACGTCGGCGCCGATCTGGCTGATCCGGTTCGGCAACTGGCTGTTCGGCCGCTGGGTCACGGGGGACGTGCTGGAGGAGATCGTGTACGACCATGGCCTGCTCACGCAAGCCGTGATCGAGCGGTCCGTCCGGAACCGGCAGCAGCCGGGGCTGATCCGCGCCGTCATGGCCACCGCCCGGAGCCTGCCGCTCTGGGAACGGGGATTTGCGCTCCGCATCGGCGAGATCAGCTGCCCGACCCTCGTGATCTGGGGCGCGGAGGACAAGGTGTTTCCCCCGGAGGTCGGACGCGAGCTGCAACGCACGATTAAAAGCGCCTCCTTCGCGCTGGTCCCCAAGGCCGGCCACATTCCGCAATGGGAGCAGCCGGAGGTCGTCAATCCCCTGCTGATCACGTTTTTGAAGCCTTGACTACACGGGATAAAGAGCCGATAAATTGTAGAAGGGACGTCCAATTCAAGAGAGGTGACCAATGACGCACCGGAGCATGATGGCACTCGTTCTCTCCGCCTCCCTCCCGCTGTCCGGCTGCGCCGGGATGGGCAGCCAGGCCGACACCGGCTTCATGTATAAAACCCTGCCCATCGCCACGGGCAGTGCCATGGCCGGAGACGGCCAGAGCGTCACGTTCAAAGGCACGCCGCTGTCGCTCGTCGGTCCGGGTGTCAAGGTCGGCGACCAGTTGCGGGACGTCAAGGTGGCCAAGGGCGACCTCTCCCTGGTCAACCTGAACGAGACGAAGGGCAAGGTCCGCATTCTGAACATCGTCCCCTCCCTGGATACGGCGGTCTGCGAGCAGCAAACGCATTATCTCAGCGAGAAGAACCACGGCCTGGACAAGATGGTCGAGCTGATCACGATCAGTGTGGACACGCCCTTCGCGCAGGGCCGTTTCTCGAAGGAGGCGAAGATCGCCAACGTGACGTTCCTCTCCGACTACCGCGGCGGCGACTTTGGCAAAGCCCACGGGCTGCTGGTCGAAGGCCCGCACCTCCTGGCCCGCACTGTCATGGTCGTGGATAAGGACAACGTGATCCGGTATCTGCAGATCACGCCCGAACTGGCGCAGATGCCCGACATGGACGCGGCCTTCCGGGCTGCGAAAGGGCTGCTGTAGCCGGGAAGTTATCAGTTCTCAGTAAACAGTCCTCAGCTTAACTGAAAACTGACGGCTGAAGACTGATAACTCGCGACGAAGGACTCGAATGGCCCACTACGACATGCTCGTCATCGGCAGCGGTCCCGCCGGCCAGAAGGCCGCCATCCAGGCGTCCAAGCTGTGCAAGCGCGTGGCCATCATCGAGCGGCGGGAGGAGGTCGGCGGCGTCGCCATCAACACCGGGACGATTCCCAGCAAGTCCCTTCGGGAGGCCGCCATCTACCTGAGCGGGATACGCCAGCGCACCCTGTACGGCGCCAGTTACCGCGTCAAGAAAAAGATCACGATGTCGGACCTCTCGTTCCGCACCAACCACGTGATCCGACAGGAAATCGAGGTCACGAACGACCAGCTGGCCAGGAACTACGTGGACGTCATCAACGGGACCGGACAGTTGATCGGCAAACAACGTGTGGCGGTCAGGCAGGGCAACAAGATCGTGGAACACACGGCCAAATTCATCGTGATCGCCGTGGGCACCGTGCCGGCCCGGCCGGCCAATATCCCGTTCGACGAGTCCTCCATCATCGACACCGACGGGCTGCTGAACCTGAAACGGCTCCCCCTCTCCATCACCATCGTCGGCGGCGGGGTGATCGGATGCGAATATGCCACCATCCTGGGCGCCCTGGGGCTGCAGGTGGTGCTGGTGGACAAGCGGCCACGGCTGCTGGAGTTTGCCGACGCCGAGATCATCGAGGCCCTCCAGTACCACATCCGCAACAACAACGTGACCCTCCGGCTCGGCGAAGAGGTCACGAAGGTGACCCGGGACCCCAACAAGCGCGTCCGACTTCACCTGAAAAGCGGCAAGCAGATCGCCACCTCGACGCTCCTGTACTCGATCGGCCGGCAGGGCGCCAGCGACGCGCTCAACCTGAAGGCGGTCGGGATCAAACCCGATGCGAGGGGACGCATCGCGGTCAACGAGCATTATCAAACGAAGGTCCCGAACATCTATGCCGTCGGCGACATCATCGGGTTCCCCGCCCTGGCCTCCACCTCCATGCAGCAGGGCCGGTACGCGGCCTGCCATGCGTTTCGGGCCCCCATCAAGCACGAGGACCGGTTGCTCCCGTTCGGCATCTATACCATCCCGGAGATTTCGATGGTCGGCCCCACCGAGCAAACCCTGACCGAGCAGGGCGTCCCCTATGAGGTCGGGATCGCGCGCTACCGCGAAATCGCGCGGGGCCAGTTGATCGGCGATGAAACGGGCCTGCTGAAGCTGCTCTTCAACCGGAAGAACCGGAAACTGCTCGCCGTGCACGTGATCGGAGAAGGAGCGACGGAATTGGTGCACATCGGGCAGGCGGTCATGGCCCATGGGGGGAAAATCGAGTACTTCGCCGACATCGTGCTAAACTACCCGACCTTGGCGGAGGCCTACAGAATCGCGGCGCTGGCCGGGCTCAATCGGCTGGCCTAAGCGGCACGGGACCGGCGCCGGGGTCCCTCCAGCCTTGGAGGAGTGAAAGCCAGTGTCCACGTACCAATACGACATGCTCGTCATCGGCAGCGGCCCCGCGGGCCAGAAAGCCGCCATCCAGACCGCGAAGCTCCGCAAGCGGGTCGCCATCGTTGAGAAGGAGATGGTCGGCGGCGCCTCCGTCAACACCGGCACCCTCCCCAGCAAGACGCTCAAAGACGCGATCTACTACCTGCACGGCTTCAAACTCCGGTCCTTTACCAACGTCTCCATGTCATTGAAGAAGAGCTTCACGATGAACGACCTGATGGCGCGCAAGGACCACGTCATCAAGAACGAGCTCGCCATCGTGACCAACCAGCTCGAGCGCAACGACGTGGAGATCGTCCACGGCTCCGCGTCGTTCCACGATGCCCACACGATCCGGGTCATCAAGCAGCACGGCCACGAGGAACTGCTGACCGCGGAGTTCATCGTGATCGCGACCGGCTCGCGCCCGCGGCACGAACCGCAAATTCCGTTCAACAGCGCGAATATCTGTGACTCGGACAGCATCCTGAGCGCCGAGACCATGCCCAAGACCATGGCCGTGCTTGGCGGCGGCGTGATCGGCTGCGAGTACGCCACGATGTTCTCCGCCTTCGGTGTCAAGGTCACCCTGATCGATCGCCGGCAGGAACTCCTTCGGTTCGTAGACCAGGAGGTCATCCAGGCGCTGATCTACCAGATGCGGACGAGCGGCGTGAACGTCAAGTTGAACGAGGAGATCGGCGAGATCAAACTCGACGACCGCGGCCGTGTCGTCACCGGCCTCAAGAGCAACAAGACGGTGGTCACGGACCTGCTGCTCTTCTCAATGGGGAGGGCCTCCAACACCGACGAGCTGAACCTGGGGGCCGTCGGCATCGCCACGGACAAGACCGGGCTGATCAAGGTCAACGAGTTCTACCAGACCGACGTCCCGCACATTTATGCGGCCGGCGACGTCATCGGCTTTCCCGGACTGGCCTCCACCTCCATGGAGCAGGGCCGCCTCGCCGCCTGCCATGCCTTCAAGGTCGAGCTGTCCACGCTGCCGAAGGTCATGCCTTACGGCATCTACACGATTCCCGAAATCTCCACGGTCGGCAAGAGCGAGGAGGAACTGACCAAGGAAAACGTCCCCTACGAGGTGGGCCGCGCCTTTTACAAGGAAATTGCACGGGGCCAGATCTTCGGCGACCTGGACGGGCTTCTGAAGCTCATCTTCCACCGCGACACGTTGCAGCTCCTCG